>NZ_JBSFRB010000041.1:0-86557 GCF_053589015.1 Streptomyces sp. NPDC003393
ATTCCCTGTCCCCCCTCTTCCCCCCCCCCCCCCGCGCCCCCTCGCCCCGTCCGGGCCGGGGGCCGGTACCCCCCGCCGCCCCCGCCGGCCGACGGCCCACAGACGGCCCAGGGGTGCGGTCACCCGCTCCGACCTGGGGCCATGTCACACATCGAAGTAGAGCTCGAACTCGTGCGGGTGCGGGCGCAGCTGGAGCGGGGCGATCTCGTTGGCGCGCTTGAAGTCGATCCACGTCTCGATCAGGTCCGGCGTGAACACGTCGCCCTGGAGGAGGAACTCGTGGTCGGCCTCGAGGCGGTCGAGGACGGCGCCGAGGGAAGTCGGGACCTGGGCGACGTTGGCGTGCTCCTCGGGAGCCAGCTCGTAGAGGTCCTTGTCGATCGGCTCGGCGGGCTCGATCTTGTTCTTGATGCCGTCCAGACCCGCCAGCAGCAGCGCCGAGAAGGCCAGGTACGGGTTGCCGGAGGCGTCCGGGGCGCGGAACTCCACGCGCTTGGCCTTCGGGTTCGAACCGGTGATCGGGATACGCATCGCGGCGGAGCGGTTGCGCTGCGAGTACACCAGGTTCACCGGGGCCTCGAAGCCCGGCACCAGACGGTGGTAGGAGTTGACCGTCGGGTTGGTGAAGGCCAGCAGCGACGGGGCGTGCTTGAGGATGCCGCCGATGTAGTAGCGGGCGGTGTCCGACAGGCCCGCGTAACCGGCCTCGTCGTAGAACAGCGGGTCGCCGTTGCTCCACAGCGACTGGTGCACGTGCATGCCCGAGCCGTTGTCGCCGAAGATCGGCTTCGGCATGAAGGTCGCCGTCTTGCCGTTGCGCCAGGCGACGTTCTTCACGATGTACTTGAACAGCTGAAGGTCGTCCGCGGCGGCCAGCAGCGTGTTGAACTTGTAGTTGATCTCGGCCTGACCGGCGGTGCCCACCTCGTGGTGCTGGCGCTCGACCTTCAGACCGGCCCGGTCCAGCTCCAGGGAGATCTCGGCGCGCAGGTCGGCGAAGTGGTCGACCGGCGGGACCGGGAAGTAACCGCCCTTGTAGCGGACCTTGTAGCCGCGGTTCTCCTCGAGCGCACCGGTGTTCCAGGCGCCGGCCTCGGAGTCGATGTGGTAGAACGACTCGTTCTCCGCCGTACGGAAACGGACGCTGTCGAAGACGTAGAACTCGGCCTCCGGGCCGAAGTACGCGGTGTCGGCGATCCCGGTGGAGGCCAGGTACGCCTCGGCCTTCTTCGCCACGTTGCGCGGGTCACGGGAGTACTGCTCGCCCGTGATCGGGTCGTGGATGAAGAAGTTGATGTTGAGGGTCTTGTCCCGGCGGAACGGGTCCACGCGCGAGGTGGACAGGTCGGCGCGCAGAGCCATGTCGGACTCGTGAATGGCCTGGAAGCCACGGATCGAGGATCCGTCGAAGGCCAGTTCCTCGTCGGGGTCGAACGCCTCAACGGGCACCGTGAAGTGCTGCATGACGCCCGGCAGGTCGCAGAAGCGGACGTCGATGAACTTGACGTCCTCGTCCGCGATGAACTTCTTGGCCTCGTCGGCGTTCTGGAACATCCAGCTCCTCCTACTCCCGACCGTCCCGCCGGGGTGGTAGATCGTTCGTGCGGCCAGTGCGGTGGCACACGCTGATGCCGACCCTAGGGACGGGTGATTTCTCGGGCGTGACCCATTTGTTTCGCAGAAGTTAACCGGCCCGGGTGGGGTCACGTCCGTGGACACCCCGGCCGGCCCCCAGCTTCCAGCCTCGCAGTACCGTGGACGGGTGGACAACAGGCAAGCAATCGGATCATGGCTCTCCGGGCCGCGGGCGGCCATGGAAGAAGCCGGGGCCGACTTCGGCTACCGGGGCGAGCAGCTCGGGCTCCCGGAGGAGGGGCCGAACTCGATCGCCCGCCCGGGCCGGCGTATCGGGGCGCTCGTCGTGGACTGGGGCGTGTGCCTGCTGATCGCATACGGTCTGATCGCGGACAGCTACAACAACGCGGCCCAGGTGTGGGCGCCGCTGCTCCTGTTCGCCCTGATGGTCCTCACGCTCGGCACCGTGGGTCTCACCCCGGGCAAGCGGCTCTTCGGCCTCCGTGTGGTCGCCCTGAACACGGGGCGGGCGAACCCCTGGCGCGCCCTTCTGCGTACGGTCCTGCTGTTCCTCGCCCTGCCGCCCCTGATCTGGGACCGCGACGGGCGCGGCCTGCACGACCGGCTGGCGGGGACCGTGGAGGTCCGGATCTGACGTCCGCACGGACCCGGCCACGCCCGCGGCATCGCTGGTCTGCTGAGTTCAGGTCACTGTGCGTCGATGCGTCCGGTGAACTCGATCATCGCCTTGGCCAGTTCTTCGGGAGCCTCCATGGCGGCGTAGTGGCCGACACCGTCGAGAGATGCCGAGCTCACTTCGCTCGCCGCGGCCTGGGTCATGGTGGCCAGGGTGAAGGAGCCTGCACGGGACCCGACCGCGAGCACGGGCACGTTCAGTCCGGGCCTCCGGGCGAGGGCCCTGATTTCGGAACCCTCGCTCAGCATCGACCGGTAGAGGCCGATCGCCCCGCGCCATCCGCCGGGCCGTGCGTAGGTGCGGGAGAACTCGTCGATGTCGGCCTCGGTGATCGCTCCCGGGGTCGCGCTCAAGGCCGGGAAGAGGAACTGTCCGAAGAACTCGCGCTCGCGGCCGGTCAACAGCATCTCGGGGATGCCGGGTGCGGCGAGAACCCCGATGTACCAGGCGCCGCCGCGGGTGATGTCGGCCAGCGCCTCCATTCCGAATCCGGGTAGTCCCGTCTCGATCGCGGTGAGGCTGAGCACGTCGTGCGGGTACGTGGTCGCGAGACGGAACACGCTCGGCCCGCCGATGTCCTGCCCGGTCAGATGGACGGGGCCGACGCCGAGCTGTTCGATCAGAAGGTGCAGGTCCTCGGCCGCGGTAGCGCTGTCGTACGTGCCGGGCCCGTTGCCGGAGTCGCCGAAGCCGCGCAGGTCGACGGCGAACACGCGGTGGTGGGCCGCGAGCAGCGGGATGAGCCTGTGGAAGGCCCACCAGGTCTCGGGGAACCCGTGGACCAGCAGGACCGGGGTTCCGCCGGTTCCCGCCGCCACGTAGTGCAGCGTGGTTCCGTTCACCTCGACGCGATGGTGGGTGATCCCTGCAATTGTCGCGCCGGCCGGTGTCGCCTTCATCGCGTCTCCCCAATTCGACAACCTGGTTGCCCGAATGTTAGCCAACCCAGTTGTCTAACTGCAAGCCCTTCTTGGCCCTTCCCGTACGCTGCTGCCATGTCCCGTTCCGGTGCCGCTCTCGCGCTGCTCCTGCTCGGGGGCTTCCGTTCGCTGGTGGACGAAGTGACCGGCGAGCTTGCTCAGCGCGGCTACCAGGACGTACGTCCTGTCCACGACTTCGCCATGCGGGCCATTGCCGCGGGCGCCGATGACGCCACGCGGCTCGGCCGCCGCTTGTCCGTCTCCAAGCAGGCGGCCGCGAAAACGATCGCAGTCCTGCAGAAACGCGGATACGTGACACGCGATACCGATCCCCTCGACGGCCGCCGCAAACGCCTTCAGGTCACCGCCCTCGGCTTCGAGGTGCTGCGCCAGGGCGAGGAGATCTTCGACGAACTGCGCGACCGCTGGGAACGGCAGATCGGCTCCGCCGAACTCGAGCGCCTGGAAGAGCATCTGGCGACACTGGTCGGGGCCTCCCCCGTCCGCCTCGACACGCCCGGCTGGATGACGCGTGACCTCGGCGAGCCGTCCTAGCGCAGCGCCGACGGTGAAGTCTTCAGCCATCCGTCCTGGCCGCGTCGGGGGTGGTGGTACGGCGGCGCTTGCGCGGCGCGGCGGAGCGGGGCGGCTGGGTGCGCATGTGGTCGCGTACGCGGGCCATGATGTCGCCGAGACGGTGCAGGTCGTCGTCGGTCAGGGGATCGAACAGCAGGCGGCGGGCGAGCTGGATATGGCCGGGCAGGATGCGCCGGACGAGGGCCAGGCCGGCCTCGGTGAGGGTGACTGCGGTCGCGCGATCGTCGTCGGGGTCGGGGCCGCGGGTGATCAGGCCGGCCTTCTCCAGCAGTCCGGCCTGGTAGGTCAGGCCGCTGCGGCTGTAGACGACACCGTCCGCCAGCTGGGTCATGGTCAGCGGGCCGGCCGCGTCGGCGAGGCGGGCCAGTAGCTCGAACTGCACGTAGCTGATGCCACCCTCGGCGCGCAGCTGCTGTTCGAGCTGGTACTGGAGCAGGCTGACGGACTCCAGCAGCACGAAGTAGGTGTTCAGCTGCGCGGGGTCGAGCGGCTGGACACCGTCGGCGTCGGGGCGGATCTCGGACATCCGCCCAGCATATGTGCTGCGAATTCAGAGCATCACGACTAGTTGGATGTGACGAACAACACGTTCCTGCCCCGGTATTGCTTTGGATTCGAAGCAAGTTATGGTCGTCATGCTTCGAGTTCGAAGCAACTGCTCACGACAGAGGAGTGATCATGAAGGCAGTGCGTTTCCACGCGTACGGCGACAGCGACGTCCTGGTCCACGAGGACGCCGACCGTCCGGTGGCGGGTGCGGGCCAGGTGGTGGTGCGGGTGGCCGGCACCACGTTCAGCCCCGTGGACGCCACGATCCGTGCGGGCTTTTTGCGTGAGGTGTTCCCGCTGACTCTCCCGCACATCCCGGGCATCGATGTCGCCGGAGTGATCGCGGAGGTCGGCGAGGGGGTCAGCGGATGGGAGGCCGGGGACGCGGTGGTGGCGTTCTTGCCGATGGACCGGCCCGGAGCGGCCGCCGAGTACGCCCTGGCGCCGGCGGTGGCGCTGGCCGCCGCGCCGAAGAGTGTCGACCTGGCCGACGCCGCGGCGCTGCCCTCGACCGGCCTGACCGCCTGGCAGTCGCTGTTCGAACACGCCGACCTCAAGGCCGGGCAGACCCTCCTGGTCAACGGCGCGGGCGGGGCGGTCGGCGGCTACGCCGTCCAGCTCGCCGGGCAGGCCGGTGCCGTTGTCACCGCCACCGCAAGTCCGCGCAGCATCGACCGCGTGCGCGCCTACGGCGCCGACCGGATCATCGACCGCACCGCCACCCCGCTGCCGCAGGCGGTAACCGGCCGGCGCTTCGACGCGGTGCTGAACCTCGCGCCCACCAGCCCCGGGGAGACCACGGCCCTGGTCGAGTCGGTCGCCGACGGCGGAGCCTTCGTCAGCACCACCACACCCGGCCCGGACCGTCCCGGGCGCGGCGTGCGCTCCGTACGGGTCTTCGTCCGCAGCGACGCCTCCCAGCTCGCCGGCCTGGTCACCCGGGTGGACGCCGGCGACCTGGAGATCGACGTCGCGCAGCGGCGCCCGCTGGCGGATCTGGCAGCCGTCCACGAGGACGCCGCCGCCGGACGGCTGCCCGGCAAGACCGTCCTGCTGCCCTGACCCATCCACATGTCGGCTGCGCCCGCCGGCCGCGCTGACCCCACCAGGAGTACCTCATGACCGCACCGGCTGTTTCCCCCACGCCTGTCCGTCCCCCGTACGACCCCGAACTCGACGCCCTGCTCGCCGACAGCCCGTTGCCCGCCGTGCTCACGCCGGACATGATCGGGCCGCTGCGGGCGGCTCCCTTCACCGCCCCGATCGAAGAGGCTCTCGCCGCACGGGCCATGGACCACGAGGTCGTCTCCGTACCCGGTCCGGATGGTGAGCTGACCGCGTCCGTCTTCACTCCGCGCGGCAGGACGAGGACCGGGCCGGGCATCTACTACCTGCACGGTGGCGGCTTCATCATCGGCGACCGGTTCACCGGCATCGAGCACATCCTCGACCACGCCCTGGACCACAACGGCGTGGTCGTCTCCCTCGACTACCGACTGGCCCCCGAACACCCCGACCCGGCCCCGGTGGAGGATGCATACGCGGGCTTTGTGTGGACCGCGGCCCACGCCGCCGACCTCGGCATCGATCCCGAGCGGATCCTGCTCGCCGGTACCTCCGCCGGCGGTGGCCTGGCCGCCGGAGTGGCCCTGCTGGCCCGTGACCGCAAGGGCCCCCGGGCGCTGGCGCAGCTGCTGATGAGCCCGATGCTCGACGACCGCGACCGGACCGCCTCCACCCTGCAGTACTCCAGAACCGGCTCCTGGAGCCGGGAGAGCAACATCACCGGCTGGAACGCCCTGCTCGGCGAGCGGCGCGCGACCGGGGCCGTCTCCCCGTACGCCGCTCCCGCCCGGGCCGCCGACCTGTCCGGGCTGCCCCCGGCCTTCATCGACGTCGGCTCCGCCGAGGTCTTCCGGGACGAGGACGCCGCCTACGCCTCCCGCCTGTGGGCTGCCGGCGTCCAGGCGGAACTGCACGTGTGGGCCGGTGGCTTCCACATCTTCGACGGCGCCGCCCCCGCAGCCGCCCTCTCCCGGGCGGCCCTCGCCACCCGCGACGCCTGGGTGCACCGCACCCTCGCCCACGGCTGACACGGCGGACGAGCAGGGGTTGCCGGTCCGACGTCTGGCTCGTGCCGTCTCCGAAATGAGCTCATGAAAGCCATGGAGGGCTTCGAAGATCTGCCCTCCCGCTGATCCTCACCCGCTGCCGCCCACGGGGATGAGCGGCGAGGTGAGGCAGGGTGTCATCCTCGCGGCGTCCGGGGGGAGCGACCGCGAAGGCCACGCCCGGGGACCGGGCCCTTGGGCAGCGGCATGTTGCTCATCAGGTCGCCCAGGGCGCGCAGCCGGTCGTTGGTGGCGGTGACCTGCGGGCCGGTCAGCACGCGGGGGAACTTCAGCATGGTGGTGCGCAGCTTCTTCAGTTCGACCATGCCCTCGCCCTGGCCGACGATCACGTCGTGCACCGGGACGTCCGCCACGATGCGGTTCATCTTCTTCTTCTCGGCGGCGAGCAGGGACTTCACCCGGTTCGGGTTGCCCTCGGCGACCAGCACGATGCCGGCCTTGCCGACCGCGCGGTGCACCACGTCCTGACTGCGGTTCATGGCGACGGCCGGAGTGGTGGTCCAGCCGCGGCCGACGTTGTCCAGCACCGCCGCCGCGGCACCCGGCTGGCCCTCCATCTGCCCGAAGGCCGCCCGCTCCGCCCGGCGTCCGAAGACGATCGCCGTCGCGAGCAAGGCGAGCAGGAGCCCCAGGATGCCCAGGTAGATCGGATGGCTGATCGCGAAGCCGATCCCGAGGAGGACACCGAAGGTGATGATGAAGATGCCCGCCAGGATCAGGCCGATCTTCGGATCGGCCTTGCGGGTCATCTGGAACGTCAGGGCGATCTGCTTCAGTCGCCCCGGGTTGGCAGCCTCGGCTGCGGTTTCCTTCCTCGCCATGCCACGAAGTCTACGTGGCCCGGCAAGCCCCGACGACGGCAGTGTCCGTAGCGCCGGGAGCGGCCCGGTCAGGGGCGGACGGCGGGGAACTGGTCGAGGACGCGCTGGGCCTCGACCCGGTCCTTGGCGCGGCGGCGGTCCTCCAGGACGGAGGTCCAGGCGTTGCGGCGGGCGGTGCGCTGGCCACCGCTCATCAGCAGCGACTCGACCGCGCGCAGTGCGTCGGTGAAGGACGGAATGGCTGTGGCGCGAACGTGCGCGGCCTGCATGGTGGAGGTCCCCCCTCGTAACGGCTCTGGTGTACGTGGTGTGAGTCCAGGGTCACTGATTGGTGTTACCAGGGCGTGACCCACCGGTCAAACACCGATGAAACCCGGATGGAGCAGGTCGAAAAGGTGACGCGGCCCCGACGGACGCCCTGATCTGGGGCGACGGTCGGGACCGCGTCGTATCGGCCACTACCTGCCGGTAGCTTCTTGTGCGTGAATTCACACGGCTGCCGGTATCCCTTGACGGGACGCTGGAGTGACGAGCTGTCAGACCGCCTGGACGGCGATGTAGCTGCCGCGCTTCTCCACGGCCATCTGGTACAGGCGCCCGGCGCGGTAGGAGGACCGTACCAGCGGTCCGGACATCACGCCCGAGAAGCCGATCTGCTCGGCTTCCTCCTTCAGCTCGACGAACTCCTGCGGCTTCACCCAGCGCTCCACCGGGTGGTGGCGCACGCTCGGGCGCAGGTACTGGGTGATGGTGACCAGCTCGCAGCCGGCGTCGTGCAGCTGCTTGAGCGCCTCGCTGACCTCCTCGCGGGTCTCGCCCATGCCGAGGATGAGGTTGGACTTGGTGACCAGGCCGAAGTCGCGGGCCTCGGTGATCACCTTCAGGGAGCGCTCGTAGCGGAAGCCGGGGCGGATGCGCTTGAAGATCCGGGGGACGGTCTCGACGTTGTGCGCGAAGACCTCCGGGCGGGAGGAGAAGACCTCCGCCAGCTGCTCGGGGACCGCGTTGAAGTCGGGGGCCAGCAGCTCCACCTTGGTACGGCCGCCCTCGCGGTCGGCGGTCTGCTGGTGGATCTGGCGGACCGTCTCCGCGTACAGCCAGGCGCCGCCGTCCTCCAGGTCGTCGCGGGCGACGCCGGTGATGGTGGCGTAGTTCAGGTCCATGGTGACCACGGACTCGCCGACGCGGCGCGGCTCGTCGCGGTCCAGCGCCTCGGGCTTGCCGGTGTCGATCTGGCAGAAGTCGCAGCGCCGGGTGCACTGGTCACCGCCGATGAGGAAGGTCGCCTCGCGGTCCTCCCAGCACTCGTAGATGTTGGGGCAGCCGGCTTCCTGGCAGACCGTGTGCAGGCCCTCGCTCTTCACGAGGTTCTGCATCTTGGTGTATTCGGGGCCCATTTTCGCCCGGGTCTTGATCCACTCGGGCTTGCGCTCGATGGGGGTCTGGCTGTTGCGGACCTCCAGGCGCAGCATCTTGCGTCCGTCGGGGGTGACTGCGGACACGACCGGCTCCCTAAAGCTTTGATTCCTCGGCGTACCTCAGGGTACGCCCATGATGTTCATGGCCCTCACGGATGGCCAACCCATGGCCCATGGGGCGCATTCCCCGTCCGGGAGGTCAGGCGGACGTCTTCTCGATCACGCGCGGCTGGAGGTCCGCGTTCCCGAGCACATCCTGCAGATGCTTCTCGGCGAGCGGCAGCACCTCGTCGATGGTGACCTCGCGGCCCAGCTCGTACGAGAGGGAGGTGACGCCCGCGTCGCGGATGCCACAGGGGATGATCTTGTCGAAGTTCGAGGTGTCCGGGTTCACGTTCAGTGCGAAGCCGTGCATCGTGACGCCCTTGGCCACGCGGATGCCCATGGCGCAGATCTTGCGGTCCTCGCGGCGCTGGCCGGCGTTCGACGGCGCGTACTCGGGGCCGTTGAGCCGGGGGTCGAACTCGGAGTCGGTGGTCCGCGGGTCGAAGTCGAGCTGGAGCCCGCCGAGCCTGGGGCGCTCCTCGACCGGGTCGCCGAGCACCCACACCCCGGCGCGGCCCTCGACGCGCGAGGTCTCGATGCCGAAGTCCGCGCACACCCGGATCATCGCCTCCTCCAGGCGGCGCAGATGCGCGACCACGTCCACGGGCCGGGGCAGCTTCTGGATCGGGTAGCCGACGAGCTGGCCGGGGCCGTGCCAGGTGATCTTGCCGCCGCGGTCCACGTCGATGACCGGGGTGCCGTCCAGGGGGCGTTCCTCGGGGGCGGTGCGGCGCCCCGCGGTGTAGACCGGCGGGTGCTCCAGGACGAGACAGGTGTCGGGGATCTCGTCGGCGAAGCGGGCGGCGTGCACCCGGCGCTGCTCGTCCCAGGCGACCTGGTAGTCCACCATGTCCGCACCGAATCCCATGCGGACGAACCGCAACTCACTCACGGCTAGCGCCTCCCTGGAAGGTCGTAAGGCACGAAACGTGCCCACGCCACTGTACGTCCGCCTGTCGCGCGTCAGCTCGGCGGGCAATTCTCACACGATCGGATGAATGCCGGACGAAGATTGCGGTCGACCGCTCACTCTCCGCTACATTCGCGCCGTTCACGAGGCCATAAGGGCTGCTCACAGGCAATCCGGGCACGCACGCGGCCGCGTGCGCTCCCGAAAGGCAGGAGACCGCACCGCAGATGACGGAACGACCCGCGCAGCGCACCCCCAACCGCCAGCTCGCCGCGCTCATCGCAGAAGCGGGGTTCTCCAACGCAGGTCTGGCCCGTCGCGTGGACCAGCTCGGTCTCGAACACGGGCTGGACCTCAGATACGACAAGACGTCGGTCACCCGCTGGCTGCGCGGGCAGCAGCCGAGGGGAACCACCCCCGCCCTCATCGCGGAGGTCTTCACCCGGCGGCTGGGCCGCCGCCTGACCGCGCAGGACCTCGGACTGGACGCCTGCGCGCCGGTTTACGCGGGGCTGGAGTTCGCCGCCGCCCCCGAGGAGGCCGTCGACATCGTCAGCGGGCTGTGGCGCAAGGACTCCGGCAGCCACGCCGAGCTGCGCAAGATCGCCTTCACGCCGGCCGGTCTCGTGGTGCCCAGCCGGGACTGGCTCATCGGGCGCGCCGACGACCGGGTGGCCCGCGGCGAGACGCCCGCCGTGCGGGTCCCGGCCCAGGGCCGGCCCACCGACGCCGCCGCGCTCGCGGACCGGCAGCCGCAGGTCGCGAGCGTGCCCCGGCAGCGCGGGCGGGCCGAACGGGACCGGACCGAGCGGGAGGCGGGCCAGCGGGTCACCGCGGGGGACGTCGCCGCGCTGCGCTCGGTCGGCGAGCTGTTCCGCACCCTCGACGACATGTACGGCGGCGGCCACGCCCGCCAGGCGCTCGTGCGCTATCTGGAACACGAGTGCGAGCCGATGCTGCGCGGCACCTACGGCGAGCAGACGGGCCGCCGGCTGTTCGCGGCGGCCGCCGACCTCACCCGGCTCGCGGGCTGGACGTCCTACGACATCGCCGCGCACGGGCTCGCGCAGCGCTACTTCGTGCAGGCGCTGCGGCTCGCCCAGGCCGCCGGGGACCGGCCCTACGGCGCCTATGTGCTGGTCACCATGAGCCGGCAGGCCGTCTACCTGGCGCACGGGCGGGAGGCGGTGCAGCTCGCGCGGGTGGCCCAGCAGGGCATCGGCACCTCGGCGCCGCCCGTCGTCCAGGCGCTGCTGCACGCCGCCGAGGCGCGCGGGCACGCCGTGCTCGGCGAGGTGCGCGCCTGCACGGCCTGCCTGGTGCGCGCCGAGCGCGCCCTGGAGGGTGCCCGGCCCGGCGACGAGGTGCCGTACTGGGCGCGCTCCTTCGACGAGGCCCAGCTCTCCGACGAGTTCGGGCACTGCCACCGGGATCTCCAGCAGTACCGCGCCGCCGCGCAGCACGCCGAGCGCGCGCTCCACTTGCGCGCTCCGGCGTACGCCCGCAGCCGCCTGTTCTGCCGCGTCGTCCTCGCCACCGCCCGCCTCGGACTCGGCGACCTCGACCAGGCCTGCCGCCTCGCCGCCGAGGCGGCAGGCCAGGCCGCCGAGATGCGCTCGGTACGCGCCCACGAGTACGTCCGCGACTTCGAGCGCCGTCTGGAGCCGTACAAGGACGCGACCGCCGTACGGACGTACCGCGACAAGCTCGCGACCCTGAACTGAGAGCGGCGCCCGGTGGGCGCCGAGGCCGCTCGCCGGGCGGCCCCGGTGGCGACGCGCCCTGGCCCGGACCCGCCCGCTCGGAGGCGGGCGGGTCCGGGCCAGGGCGGTGTCAGGCCGCCGCCGCCTTCGGTGACGTCGCCTCCGGGTCCGCGCGGTGCAGGGAGCGGCCCGCGCCCAGGTCCGCCAGGAGCGCGGCGCAGGCCCGGTGGGCCGAGTGCAGGGCTCCCTGGAGGGTGCTGGTGTCGCGGTGGTCGCCGCAGACGTACAGGCCCGTCAGGAGGCGCACCGGACGGCGGAGGTCGTGCGGGGGACGCATCGTGGGGACCGCCTCGGGGGTGCGGTGGACGGCGAGTGTCTCCCAGCGGGCGGTCGAGGTGCCGTACAGGCGGGACAGATGGCGGCGTACGGCGGCGTCGACGTCGGCCGGGGGTTCGCCCAGGACAGTGGAGGAGACCAGGGTCCGGCCGGCGGGGGCGCGGGACGGGTCGACATGGCTGATCACCGACGTGTGCGCGACCGGCCCGCCGCGCTCCGCGTCGAGCAGCAGGTGCCCGCCCGTCGCCGGGGGCTCGTCCGTCGTGTGGTGCACCACCGTCACCGGATGGAAGTCCGGCAGGCGCAGGCCCGGCAGCAGCTCGGCGGCGGTGCGGGCGTCGGTGGCGACCAGGACCGCGCGGCAGCGGATCTCGCCGTGCTCGGCGGTGGTCACCGAGTTGGTGGCGACGGAGGTCACCCGGACCCCGGTGTGCACGGTGCCCGGCGGCAGCGCCCCGGCGAGCAGCTCGGGCAGGACCTCCGCGCCGCCCTCCGGCAGGCACAGCCGGCCGCTCGCGAAGGCGTGCAGCGCGAGGTCCGCGCACCGGCTGGACGTGGTCAGGTCCGGGTCGCACAGCAGGGCGGACAGCAATGGCCGCAGAAAGCCGTCGACGGTGCGGGCGGGCAGCCCGCGGGCCGCCAGCGCCTGGCCGGCGGGCAGCTCCGGGCGGGCCAGGAGGCGTTCGACCGGGGTGGCGGCGATACGGGCGAGCGCGGTGCGCAGGCGCAGCGGCGCGCCGATGCCGAAGGGCTGGGCACGCTCGCCACGCCCGGGCCGGGCCCTGTCGGCGCGGACCGGGCGCGCGGTGCCGGGGAGGGACGCGTCGAGCCGTGCCGCGGGACCGGTCCCGGTGTCCGGCCCGGCGTCCGGAGGGAGCCCGGCGCCGGGCGGGGCGGGGCGCAGGGCACGGCCGGCCCGGACACCCCTGGAGGGCGCGGACGGCCGGGGGGCGCTCGCGAGGGCGCGCACAGCATGAAGTGCGCCCCATGCGCTCCCTACGCCCGCCGGGGCGCCCGCGCGGTGGTGCCGGCCGTCGCTGTGCAGCAGGACCCCCGGTGCGAAGGGGCGCAGCACGAGCGCGTCCAGCCCGGGACCCCGGCCCAGCTGGGGATAGGACGTGAACAGCAACTGCCCGATCCGGTCGAGCCGGAACCCGTCGACCTTCTCCGTCGACATACGGCCGCCCACGTAAGGGGCGGCTTCCAGGACCGCGGTCGTTACTCCTGCGCTGATCAGCCGATGGGCGGCCGAGAGCCCGGCGACCCCGGCTCCCACCACGACGACATCCACCTGGTACGCGGGCTCAAGCACGTGCCCCTCCTCGAGGTTGCGCGACCGGTGGAGCAGTGATGCCCCCAACCGGGTTGAGGAATACCCGAGTTCGGCACGAGGTTAAGGTCGTGATCGGTCAGGTGCAGTCGCGCATCGACAGGGCACGGTCGCACGGCGGTCGCATACGGTCGCACCGCATCACAGAGCGGCCCGTAGCGCGTCCTCGATCCCCGGGAACGCGAACGAGAACCCCGACTCCAGCAGCCGCTTCGGCACCACCCGCGCGCTGCCCAGCACATCGTCCGCCATCTCCCCGAGCACCGCCCGCAGCACCGGCGCCGGCACGGGGAACGGCGTCGGCCGGTGCAGCACCCGCCCCATCGCGGCCGTGATCTCACGGTTCGTCACCGGCTGCGGGGCGGTGAGATTGACCGGCCCCGACAGGCTCCCGGTGTCGATGAGATGCCGCAGCGCCGCCACCTCGTCGTGCAGCGCGATGAACGACCAGTACTGCCGCCCGTCGCCGAGACGTCCGCCCAACCCGGCCTTGAACAGCGGGAACAGCCGGCCCCACGCCCCTCCCCGGCGGGCCACCACCAGCCCGGTGCGCGCGAACACCGTCCGGATGCCCGCCTCCTGCGCCGCCGCCGCGGCCTCCTCCCAGGCCACACAGAGCTCGGGCAGAAAGCCGTCCCCGGGCGGCGCGCTCTCGTCGACCGCCTTGTCACCGGTGTGGCCGTAGAAGCCGACCGCGCTGCCGCAGACGAACACCCGCGGCGGCGTGTCGAGGGAGGCGACGGCCTCCGCGAGTGCCGCCGTGCCCAGCACCCGGCCGTCCCGCATCGTCTTCTTGTACGCCTCGGTCCAGCGGTGGTCGCCCACCCCGGCGCCCGCCAGATTGACCACGGCGTCGCAGCCGGCGAGCCCGGCCGCGTCCACGTACTGCCGCTCCGGGTCCCAGCGGACCTCGTCACCGCCCCGCGCCTCCCGGCGCACCAGGCGCACCACCTCGTGCCCGTCCGAGACCAGGGACCGCACCAGTGCGCTGCCGATCAGACCGGACGCGCCGGCCACCGCGATTCGCGAACGTTCCATGCGCCCATCCTGCCCGCCGCGGCACGGAAATACCGGCGCGCCCGTTCGGCCCCGGGCATAGAGTGATCACCATGTCGGCCGTCCACATACGCCCCGCCGCCCTCGACGACGAGGACCCGCTCGCCCGGCTCGACCGGGCCACCTGGTCCACACTGCACTCCGTGCAGCCGCGTCCGCAGCCGCCGTACGAGCCCTTCTTCACCGAGCGCTCCGGGCCGGACGAGATCCTCGTGGCCGAGGTGGACGGCGCCGTCGCCGGCTACATCCGGCTGGGCCTGGCCACACCGCTGAGGTCCAACGCGCACGTCCGCCAGATACGGGGTCTGGCCGTCGCCGAGGAGGCACGCGGCACCGGAGTCGGCCGCGCCCTGCTGCGCGCCGCCGCCGAGGAGGCCCGCCGCCAAGGCGCCCGGCGTCTCACTCTGCGGGTGCTGGGCCACAACACCGCCGCCCGCAAGCTGTACGAGTCCGAGGGCTTCGTCGTGGAGGGCGTCCAGCCGGAGGAGTTCCTGCTGGACGGGGCCTACGTCGACGACGTGCTCATGGGCCGCGCCCTGTGACCGACGCCCCTGACCCGCCCCGGGCGGGTCAGGAGGAGACCAGCGCGCCCGTGTCCACCGCCGTCGTCGCGGTCGCCGCCTGCCGCGCGTCCGAGGCGATCTCGTCCGCCGTCAGGGCGTAGCCCGTCTCGCTGTTCGAGGTGGAGCGGGCGAACACCATGCCGTACACGCGGCCGTCCACGGTGAGCAGCGGGCCGCCGGAGTTGCCGGGAAGGACGGTCGAACGGATCGCGTAGATCTCCCGGGTGACCGTGGCGGTGTTGTAGATGTTCTGGCCCGTCGCCTCGATCCGGTCCGCCACCGTCGCCGCCCGCAGGTTCAGGCCGCCGTCCTGCGGATAGCCCGCGACCACGGCCGGGTCGCCGCGCGCGGCGGTGCCGTCGAAGCGGAGCACGGGGGCGTCCAGGCCCGGGACGTAGAGCACGGCCACGTCCCGGTCGGGGTCGAACAGCACCACCCGCGCCTGGTACGCGTGCCCTGCGCCGCCGATCTGCACGGCCGGATCGTCGATGCCCGCCACCACGTGCGCGTTGGTCATCACACGCTCCCGCGCGTACACGAACCCGCTGCCCTCACGGCCCTGGTTGCCCGAGGTACCCAGGATCTTCACCGTGCTGAGCCGGGCGGCGTTCGTCGCCCGGGCCGTCACACTGTCGCCGGAGGGTTCGGCCACGCCGGCCGCCGGCTCGTTCTCGAACGGGTTGAAGACCTGCGGGAAACCCGCCTCGTTCAGCGCGGAGGTGGCACGCGAGAACCAGGCCGGCGTGGTGTCCGGCATCGCCCGCTGCACCGCACCGAGCAGCGCAGAGTCGCGTATCGCCGTCGTCACCACCGGGGACGAGGAGGCACCCAGCACGCTCGCCGCCACCCACGCCACGATCAGCACCGCCACCGCGTTGGCGGCGGCCCCGCCGATCCCGTCGGCCACCCGCAGCGGCCCGCGCTCCAGCCCGCCCCGCAGCCGCAGCGCCAGGCGCCCCGCCAGTTCGTGCCCCGCCACCGCGGGGATCAGCACCGTGACGACGGCGGTGACCGTCGCGGTGGTCGTCCCGCGCGTGACGAAGTCCATCACCCACGGCAGCACCCACACGCCGACGACCGCACCGCCCACGAATCCGGCCAGCGAGACACAGCCGGCCACCAGTCCGCGCCGGTAGCCGGACGCGGCGTAGAGCAGGATCAGCAGCACCAGCACGAGATCGAGCAGGTTCACCCACGCCGCCTTTCTCTCTGCCCTCTCCGCCCCGCACGCGCGCGAAACAGGCCCTTGCGGTCGACCGGCGGGCCCGTGAGCGGACGCCCGTCCACGAGCACGCGGACCCGGCGTCCGGCCACATGTACGTGTACCACCGGAAACGACCCCGACCAGGACGATGGTTCCACCAGGTGGCAGACCACACATCGCGGACGGACCGGATGGGGGTGACAGTGATCCCATGCGTGGAGTGCGGAAGGCAGGGCACACCTGGGGACGGCCGGGCCCGCTGGGGCGGAGCCGGCCCGGCGTGCCGCACCGGTGCCCGGAGCGGCTGCGGAGCACCGCCGTGACACTGCTGTGCTGCCTGACGGGCGCCGCCGCCGTCGGCGCGGTGCTGCTGGGCGCCCAGAGCGTCGATCGCACACTGGCCCTGGAAGCGCCGGACGCGCTGCGCGCCCAGGCACCGGGCTCGGAGCCCGCGCAGGCCGTGGCGCCGCGGCAGGCCGAGGGCCGGCACACCGCACCCCGGCCGCGCATCGTTCCGCGATCGGTGTGGCTGGACCCCACGACGCGGCACCAGCAGCCGCCACCGCGCTACGACGACAAGGTGGTCGCCGTCTTCGTCCACCACACTGACACGCCCAACGGCTACAAGTGCGCCGACACCCCGCGCATCATCCGATACCTGTACGCGGGACAGACCGGCGCCCGCAAATGGGACGACATCGGCTACAACTTCCTCGTCGACCGCTGCGGCACCATCTACGAGGGCCGCGCGGGCGGCGTCGACCGCCCCGTCACCGGCGCCCACACCCAGGGCTTCAACCACCGCACGGCGGGCATCGCGGCCATCGGCACGTTCGTGGCCGGTACCCCCGTGCCGCGGGCGATGACGGACGCGATCGCCGCGCTGGCCGCCTGGAAACTGGGTCTGGCCGGGGTCGACCCGCGCTCCTCCGTCACCCTGGTCTCCAGCAACACGCTCAGCCGGTACCCGGCCGGCACCACCGCCCTGCTGCCCGCCCTGGCCGGCCACGGCGACGGCTTCCCCACCGACTGCCCGGGCGCCGCTCTCAGGATCCGTCTCCCCGCCATCCGGGAGGCCGCGGCCCGGCTCCAGGGCAGGAGGAACTGAGCGGTGCGACCGGGGCGCGGGACGTCACTCCGGGACTCCGTGTTTCCCTGGGCCACTCGCGGAGTCCGTGTTTCCGGGATCACTCCCGGAATCTGTCCCACAGCCTGGGGTAGCGCTGGGCGAGTGCCCGGTCGTCCTCGAAGGCGATGGGGGAGCCCTCCGGTTCGGGCGCGGCGGGTGCGATGCCGAGGTCGGGGGCGACGGTGCCGGTGAGCTGTTCGTAGGCCTCGTCGGCCGCGTAGCCGAGCTCCTCGCCGTCCCCGTCGATCTCCTCGTCGAAGTCGTCCAGGAGATCGGCGAGCGAGTCGGGGTCGTTCACGGCTCCCTCGAAGACCTCCCGGCCCTGACCGATCAGCCAGCACCGGAAGAAGTCGAACGCGTCGTCGCTCGCGCCGTCCAGCAGCACCCAGGCGGCGCCCCACAGATCCCAGCGGTAGGCGCGGTTGTACCGCGCCTCGAAGTGACGGGCGAAGTCCAGCACCAGTTCCGGGTCGAACTCGAGCAGCCGCTCCACGAGCAGGTCCGCCTGTTCCTCGGGGTCCCCCTCGGCGGCCCCGCGCGTGGCGTCGATCAGCTCCCAGAACTCCGTCTCGTCCATCACGGGTCAAGCATCGGCCTTCGGGCCGGGGCCCGCACGCGGAGTGCGGCGGAGTGCGGCGGATCGTTATCAGGGGCGTGCCGTCAGCGGTACAGCGCGGCCAGACGCAGCGCGTCCCGCGCGAAGCGCTCGCGCAGCGAACCGGGGGCCAGCACCTCCACCTGAGGGCCGAGCGAGGTGAGCTGGTCGTGGGCGACCTCCTCGGACTCCACCGGGACGGTCACCGTCAGCCACCCGTCCTCGTCCGGCGATCCCGCGGCGGCCAGGGCCTCCCGGGCGGCGGCGGGATCGACGGCGTACGGCAGTCGGCGCGCGCCGGCCGGAGACAGCCGTACGACGACCTCGGCCCGCAGGATCGACCGCGCGAACTGTTCGGCGCGCTCCGCCCAGAAGGCGGGCAGCTCGAACTCCTCGTCGCGCTCGAACCGCTCCTCGCCCACCTCGACGGCCGTGAAGCGGCCGATGCGGTACACGCGGTAGGACCCTCGCGCCGCCACCCGCGCGCAGAGGTACCAGACCCCCGCCTTCAGCACGAGCCCGTACGGCTCCAGCTCGCGCTCCACCTCGGCCTCGCCGCGCCGGTAGCGCGCGGTGATCCGGCGGTCGCCCCACACCGCGTCGGCGACGGCGGGCAACAGTGCGGGCGTCCTCGGCTCGGTGAACCAGTTCGGAGCGTCCAGGTGGAAGCGCCGGGCGGCACTGCGGGAGGCGCCCCGCAGCGACGGCAGCAGCGCCGCCGACACCTTCAGCCGGGCCGCCGAAGCGGCGTCCTCCAGACCCATCTCGCGCAAAGCCCCCGGCACCCCGCTCAGGAACAGGGCCTCCGCCTCGCTCCGCGCGAGCCCGGTCAGCCGCGTCCGGTACCCGCCGATCAGCCGGTACCCGCCGGCCCGCCCCCGGTCCGCGTACACCGGCACACCCGCCTCGGACAGCGCCTGCGCGTCCCGTGTGACGGTCCGCTCGGACACCTCCAGCTCCCGGGCCAGCTCGGCGCCGGTCATGGAGGGCCGGGACTGCAACAGCAGCACCATCTTGATCAGGCGGGCGGCACGCATGGGCCCATGATGCCGGGGGCCACTGACAGCGAAGGGGTACGGCCAGTGCCGTACCCCTTCGTCACCTGTCGGCCGTCGGTCCTTACAGGCCGTACTTCTCCCGGGCCTCCTTGACCGCCGAGGCCTTCACCTCACCGCGCCTGGCGAGCTGGGCCAGGGCGGCGACGGCGATCGACTCGGCGTCCACACCGAAGTGGCGGCGGGCCGCGTCACGGGTGTCCGACAGACCGAAGCCGTCGGCGCCCAGCGAGGACCAGTCCTGCTCGACCCACTGCGCGATCTGGTCCGGGACCTGGCGCATGTAGTCGGAGACCGCCAGCACCGGGCCCTCGGCACCATGGAGCGCCTGGCGCACGTACGGCACCCGGTCCTCGCCGCGCAGCAGGGCCGCGTCGGCCTCCATCGCGTCGCGGCGCAGCTCGCCCCAGGAGGTCGCGGACCACACGTCGGCGGCCACGCCCCACTCCTCGGCCAGCAGGCGCTGCGCCTTCAGCGCCCAGTGGATCGCCGTGCCGGAGCCCAGCAGCTGGATGCGCGGGGCGTTCGCCGGGACCGTCAGGCCCGCGGACTCCGCCGTGTTGAAGCGGTACAGGCCCTTGACGATGCCCTCGTCGATGCCGAGGCCGGACGGCTTGGCCGGCTGCGGCAGCGGCTCGTTGTAGACGGTGAGGTAGTAGAAGACGTTCTGGTCCTCGCCCTCGGCCGCCTCGCCGTACATGCGGCGCAGGCCCTCCTTGACGATGACCGCGATCTCGTACGCGAACGCCGGGTCGTACGTCAGTGCCGCCGGGTTGGTCGCCGCGATCACCGGCGAGTGGCCGTCGGCGTGCTGGAGACCCTCACCCGTCAGCGTGGTGCGGCCGGCCGTGGCGCCGACGAGGAAGCCGCGGCCGAGCTGGTCGCCGAGCTGCCACATCTGGTCGGCGGTGCGCTGCCAGCCGAACATCGAGTAGAAGATGTAGAACGGGATCATCGCCTCGCCGTGCGTCGCGTACGCGGTGGACGCGGCGATGAAGTCGGCCATCGAACCGGCCTCGGTGATCCCCTCGTTGAGGATCTGGCCGTTCTTGGCCTCCTTGTAGTACATCAGCTGGTCGCGGTCGACCGGCTCGTACGTCTGGCCCTTGGGCGAGTAGATGCCCAGCGGGGGGAACAGCGACTCCATGCCGAAGGTGCGCGCCTCGTCCGGGACGATCGGCACCCAGCGCTTGCCGGTCTCCTTGTCGCGGACCAGGTCCTTGACCAGGCGGACGAACGCCATGGTGGTGGCCACGTTCTGCGAGCCGGAGCCCTTGTCGAAGGCGGCGAAGGCCTTCTCGGCCGGGGCGGGCAGCGCCGGGAGCGGGTGGACGCGGCGGGCCGGGGCGGGGCCGCCGAGGGCGGCACGGCGCTCCTGGAGGTAGCGGACCTCGGGGGAGTCGGCGCCCGGGTGGCCGTAGGGGACCTGGCCGTCGGCGAAGTCGCTGTCCTTGATCGGCAGGTCCAGACGGTCGCGCATCGCCTTGAACTCGTCCACCGTCAGCTTCTTCATCTGGTGGTTGGCGTTCTTCGAGGCGAAGCCGTCACCGAGGGTGTGACCCTTGACCGTCTGGGCCAGGATCACCGTCGGCGCGCCCTTGTGCTCCAGGGCGGCCTTGTAGGCGGCGTAGACCTTGCGGGACTCGTGGCCGCCGCGCGAGAGGTGGAAGCACTCGAGGATCTTGTCGTCGCTCAGCAGCTTCGCCATCTCGGCGAGCGCCGGGTCCTTGCCGAAGAAGTCCTCGCGGATGTAGGCGGCGTCACGCGTCTGGTACGTCTGCACCTGCGCGTCCGGTACCTCGCGCAGCCGGCGTACCAGCGCGCCGGTGGTGTCGAGCTGGAACAGCTCGTCCCAGGCGGTGCCCCACAGCGTCTTGATCACGTTCCAGCCGGAGCCGCGGAAGAGGGCCTCCAGCTCCTGCACGATCTTGAAGTTGGCGCGGACCGGGCCGTCCAGGCGCTGCAGGTTGCAGTTGATGACGAAGGTCAGGTTGTCCAGGCCCTCGCGGGCGGCGAGGGTGAGCGCGGTGGTGGACTCCGGCTCGTCCATCTCGCCGTCGCCGAGGAAGGCCCACACGTGCGAGTCGGAGACGTCCTTGATGCCGCGGCTGGTCAGGTAGCGGTTGAACCGCGCCTGGTAGATCGCCGAGATCGGGCCGAGGCCCATGGACACCGTCGGGAACTCCCACAGCCAGGGCAGGCGGCGCGGGTGCGGATAGGACGGCAGACCGTTGCCGCCGGCCTCCTGGCGGAAGTTGTCCAGGTGCTGCTCGGTGAGCCGGCCGTCGAGGAAGGCGCGGGCGTAGATGCCGGGGGAGGCGTGGCCCTGGATGTACAGCTGGTCGCCGGAGCCGTCACCCTCCTTGCCGTGGAAGAAGTGGTTGAAGCCCGTCTCGTACAGCCAGGCGGCGGAGGCGAAGGTGGCGATGTGGCCGCCGACGCCGTGTTTGCTGCCGCGGGTGACCATCGCCGCCGCGTTCCACCGGTTCCACGCGGTGATCCGGGCCTCCATGGCCTCGTCACCGGGGACGGCCGGCTCGGCGGCGGTCGGGATGGAGTTGACGTAGTCGGTCTCGAGGAGCTTCGGCAGGGCGACGCCGGTGCCCTCGGCACGCTCCAGGGTGCGGCGCATCAGGTACGCGGCACGGTGCGGCCCGGCCGCCTTGGCGACGGCGTCCAGCGAGGCCTGCCATTCGGCGGTCTCCTCGGGGTCGCGGTCCGGGAGCTGGTCGAGCTCGCTCGGCTGGATGGCGTTGGGGTCGGTCATGTCGCCGCCTTCCTCAGTCGAAGGGGGTTCCCTCATCTGGTAAGGGTTCGGGGGTGCCCTTGGTCTTTGGCAGGACAGGGCTGAGGCTCTGGTGGAAGCCCGTGGTGACTGTAACTCCCTGATCGATGATCGATCAAAGGTTTCAGGGTCAAAACCTCTCGATACCGAGAAAGTCGGCACGGGGTGCCTTTCGGGCAGGCACGCGGTGCCGCGTTTTCGAATTGTTTCCGCAGGTGAGCGGGGCGGTGCTCGACTGGGTGGCCCGGTTCACGCCCGCGGCGCGCACCCCAGGACATGGGCCTTCACCAACTCGGGGATCCGCGGGTCGCGCCTGCGGAACGCCTGCACCAGTTCCTCGTGCTCCTCGGCGTACGACTGCTGGACGGTGCCCAGCCAGCGGATCGACAGCGCGGTGAAAACCTCGATGCCCAGGCCCTCCCAGGTGTGCAGCAGCACGGAGTTGTGCGCGGCGCGCACCAGTTCCCGGTGGAAGCCGACCGTGTGGCGGACCTGGGCGGTGCCGTCGGCGTTGCGGTCGGCCTCGTACAGGGCCAGCACGTGCGGCTCCAGGGCCGAGCAGTCCTGCGCGAGACGGTCCGCCGCCAGCTCCGCGGCGATGGCCTCCAGACCGGCCCGGACCGGGTAGCTCTCCTCCAGGTCGGCGGCGGTGAGGTTGCGTACGCGTACGCCCTTGTTCGGCGCCGACTCGATCAGACGCAGGGACTCCAGCTCCCGCAGGGCCTCGCGCACGGGCGTCTGGCTGACCTCCAGCTCGGTGGCGATCCGCCGTTCCACGATCCGCTCGCCCGGCTTCCAGCGCCCGCTGACGATCCCCTCCACGATGTGCTCGCGGATCTGTTCGCGCAGCGAGTGGACGACGGGCGCGGTCATGAGGGCTCCTCAGTCGGGGCGTTTGACGTTTAGACAATACGGCGGGTTCGTTCCGCGGGAAGGGCGCGTGGGGGCGCTCGCGCGCAGGTGAGACGAGGCGCACACGGTGTTCGCGACGCCCGGGGCTCGGTTCCGCCCCGTCTCGGGCGGGTGCGGGTCGTTTGTGGTTGATCGTGCCCACGCGGCACAGCCGCATGCCGACACGGCCCCGCGCCCCCTACGCCGGTGCCCCCGCCCGGAGGTTCCGGACGGGGGCACCGACGTACTGCACTGACCGGCGACTACAGGCCCAGCTCGACCTCGAACTCGCCCGCCTCCAGGATGGCCTTGACCGCCGTCAGGTAACGGGCCGCGTCGGCGCCGTCGACCAGGCGGTGGTCGTAGGAGAGGGTCAGGTAGGTCATGTCGCGGACGCCGATGACCGTGCCCTCCTCGGTCTCGATGACGGCGGGGCGCTTGACGGTGGCGCCGATGCCGAGGATCGCGACCTGGCCCGGCGGCACGATGATCGTGTCGAACAGCGCGCCACGCGAGCCGGTGTTGGAGATGGTGAAGGTCGCGCCGGACAGCTCGTCCGGAGTGATCTTGCTGGCCCGGACCTTGCCCGCCAGCTCCGCCGTGGCCTTGGCGATGCCCGCGATGTTGAGGTCGCCGGCCCGCTTGATGACCGGGGTCATCAGGCCCTTCTCGGAGTCCACCGCGATACCGATGTTCTCGGTGTCGAAGTAGGTGATCGTGCCCTCGGCCTCGTTGATCTTGGCGTTGACGACCGGGTGGGCCTTCAGCGCCTGCGCGGCGGCCTTGACGAAGAACGGCATCGGGGAGAGCTTGACGCCCTCACGGGCCGCGAACGCGTCCTTGGCCCGGGCGCGCAGCTTCATCAGACGGGTGACGTCGACCTCGACGACCGACGACAGCTGGGCCTGCTCGTGCAGCGCCTTGACCATGTTGTCGCCGATGACCTTGCGGATGCGGGGCATCTTGACGGTCTGGCCGCGCAGCGGGGAGACCTCGAGCGCCGGGGCCTTCTTGACGGCCGGAGCGGCGGCGGGAGCCGGTGCCGCGGTGGCGGCCTTGGCGGCCTCGGCGGCGGCCAGGACGTCCTGCTTGCGGATGCGGCCGCCGACGCCGGTGCCCTTGACGGTGGCCAGGTCGACGCCGTTCTCCGCGGCGAGCTTGCGCACCAGCGGGGTCACGTACGCGCCCTCGTCGGTCGGCTGGACGGCGGCCGGAGCGGCCGGCGCCGGAGTGACCGGGGCGGGCGCGGGCGCCGGGGCGGGAGCCGCGGGCGCGGCCGGCGCGGCGGGGGCCGGAGCCGGAGCGGCAGGCTGGGCCGGGGCCGCGGGGGCGGCCGGAGCCTCGGCGGCGGGCGCCGGGGCCGGGGCCGGGGCGGCGGCCGGAGCGGCACCCGGGGCGCCGATGACGGCGAGCTTGGCGCCGACCTCGGCGGTCTCGTCCTCGCCGACCACGATCTCCAGGAGCACGCCGGAGGCGGGCGCCGGGATCTCGGTGTCGACCTTGTCCGTGGAGACCTCGAGCAGCGGCTCGTCGGCCTCGACGGAGTCGCCGACGGCCTTCAGCCAGCGGGTGACGGTGCCCTCGGTGACGGACTCGCCGAGCGCGGGCAGGACCACGTCCGTGCCCTCGGCGCCACCGGCCGGAGCGGCGGCGGGGGCCGGGGCGGCGGCGGGGGCCGGGGCGGCCGGTGCCTCGGCGACCGGGGCCGGGGCGGGCTCGGCGGCCGGAGCCGGGGCCTCGGCGGCGGCCGGGGCCGGAGCCGCGGCCGGGGCGCCGGTGCCGTCGTCGATGACGGCCAGCTCGGCGCCGACCTCGACCGTCTCGTCCTCGGCGACCTTGATGGAGGACAGCACACCGGCGGCGGGGGAGGGGATCTCGGTGTCGACCTTGTCGGTCGAGACCTCGAGCAGCGGCTCGTCGGCCTCGACGCGCTCGCCCTCGGCCTTCAGCCAGCGGGTGACAGTGCCCTCGGTGACGCTCTCACCGAGCGCCGGAAGGGTTACGGAAACCGCCATGGTTTCGGTTGCTCCTTAACGAAGTGCGGAAGTCTGTGTCGTCGCGCCCGAAGACTGAAGGCGTCAGTCGTGGGAGTGCAGGGGCTTGCCGGCCAGGGCCAGGTGGGCCTCGCCGAGCGCCTCGCTCTGCGTCGGGTGGGCGTGGATGAGCTGGGCCACCTCGGCCGGCAGGGCCTCCCAGTTGTAGATGAGCTGGGCCTCGCCGACCTGCTCGCTCATGCGGTCGCCGACCATGTGGACGCCGACCACGGCGCCGTCCTTGACCTGGACGAGCTTGATCTCACCCGCGGTCTTCAGGATCTTGCTCTTGCCGTTGCCCGCCAGGTTGTACTTGAGAGCGACGACCTTGTCCGCGCCGTAGATCTCCTTGGCCTTGGCCTCGGTGAGGCCGACGGAGGCGACCTCCGGGTGGCAGTACGTCACCCGCGGCACACCGTCGTAGTCGATCGGGACGGTCCGCAGACCGGCCAGGCGCTCCGCCACCAGGATGCCCTCGGCGAAGCCGACGTGCGCGAGCTGGAGCGTGGGGACCAGGTCACCGACGGCGGAGATGGTCGGGACGTTGGTGCGCATGTACTCGTCGACGAGGACGTAGCCGCGGTCCATGGCGACCCCGGCCTCCTCGTAGCCCAGGTTCTGGGAGACCGGGCCGCGGCCGACGGCGACGAGCAGCACCTCGGCCTCGAACACCTTGCCGTCCGCGAGGGTGACCCGGACGCCGTCCTGGGTGTACTCGGCCTTCTCGAAGAAGGTGCCCAGGTTGAACTTGATGCCGCGCTTGCGGAAGGCGCGCTCCAGCAGCTTGGAGGAGTTCTCGTCCTCGACCGGGACCAGGTGCTTGAGGCCCTCGATGACCGTGACGTCGGTGCCGAAGGACTTCCAGGCGGAGGCGAACTCGACACCGATCACGCCGCCGCCCAGGATGATCGCGGACTTCGGCACGCGGTCCAGGACCAGGGCGTGGTCGGAGGAGATGATGCGGTCGCCGTCGATCTGGAGACCCGGCAGGGACTTCGGCACGGAACCGGTCGCCAGGAGGACGTGGCGGCCCTGGATCCGCCGGCCGCCCACGTCCACGGAGGTCGGGGAGGACAGCCGGCCCTCACCCTCGATGTAGGTGACCTTGCGGGAGGCGACGAGACCCTGCAGGCCCTTGTACAGGCCGGAGATCACCTCGTCCTTGTACTTGTGGACCGCCGGGACGTCGATGCCCTCGAAGGTGGTCTTGACACCGAACTGCTCGCTCTCGCGGGCCTGGTCGGCGATCTCGCCCGCGTGCAGCAGGGCCTTGGTGGGGATGCAACCCCGGTGCAGGCAGGTACCGCCGACCTTGTCCTTTTCGATCAGGGCGACGTCCAGGCCCAGCTGTGCCCCGCGCAGGGCCGCGGCGTAACCACCGCTGCCACCGCCGAGGATCACTAGGTCGAAAACGGTGCTGGCGTCGTTCGCCACGTCACGTCCTCCATGCATGTGCGCCGTGCGCCGGTCGTCGCTGACCGGTCGGCGGCTGGTGTCCGGCCGCTCGTTCTTCGGCCCTTGGGTGGGGCCCTGTCCTGCCGACGCCCATCTTCGCACTTGTCGGGAGTGGACGAGACGCGGGGCCGGGGTGTGAGACATACCACCCGGTTGCCGCAACCGGACGAAACGGCCCCGAGTGCGAGGCGCACCCGGGGCCGTCACGGCAAGAGGACGAACCTTTAACCGAGGTCACCCGCGGCCGTCAGTTCGGCGAGCCGGACCAGCGTGCGCACCGCCGAGCCCGTGCCGCCCTTGGGCGTGTAGCCGAAGGGACCCTGCTCGTTGAAGGCGGGACCGGCGATGTCCAGGTGCGCCCAGGTGATGCCCTCGCCGATGAACTCGCGCAGGAACAGACCGGCGACCAGCCCGCCGCCCATGCGCTCGCCCATGTTGGCGATGTCGGCGACCGGCGAGTCCATGCCCTTGCGCAGGTGCTCGGGCAGCGGCATCGGCCAGGCCTCCTCGCCGACCTCGGCGGCGGCCTCGTGGATCGAGGTGCGGAACGCCTCGTCGTTCGCCATGATCCCGAAGGTGCGGTTGCCGAGCGCCAGCACCATCGCGCCGGTCAGGGTCGCCACGTCCACGAGCGCGTCGGGCTTCTCCTGCGAGGCGGCCCACAGCGCGTCCGCCATCACCAGGCGGCCCTCGGCGTCGGTGTTGAGCACCTCCACCGTCTTGCCGCTGAGCATGCGCAACACGTCACCCGGGCGGGTGGCGGAACCGGAGGGCATGTTCTCGGCGAGCGCCAGCCAGCCGGTGACGTTGACCTCCAGGCCGAGGCGGGCGGCCGTGACGACGGCGGCGAACACCGCGGCGGCGCCGCTCATGTCGCACTTCATCGTCTCGTTGTGGCCGGCCGGCTTGAGGGAGATGCCGCCCGAGTCGTAGGTGATGCCCTTGCCGACCAGCGCCAGGTGCTTCTTCGCCTTCGCGTTGGTGTACGACAGCTTCACCAGTCGCGGCGCCGACGCCGAGCCGGAGCCCACGCCCAGGATGCCGCCGTAGCCGCCCTTGGCGAGCGCCTTCTCGTCGAGCACCTGCACCTTCAGGCCGTGCGCCTTGGCCGCGTCCTGGGCGACGGCGGCGAACGCGGCCGGGTTCAGGTCGTTCGGCGGGGTGTTGATCAGGTCGCGGGCGCGGTTGAGCTCCTCGGAGACGGCCGTGGCGCGCTCGATCGCCGCCTTGTAGGCCTTGTCGCGGGGCTTGCCGCCGAGCAGCACGACGTCGGCGAGGGGCGCCTTGCCGTTCGAGGACTTCGCGTCCTTGCCGTTCTCCTTGTAGGTGTCGAACGAGTACGCGCCGAGCAGCGCGCCCTCGGCGACCGCGCCGGCGTCGGCGGCGTCCGTCAGCGGCAGCAGGAAGCCGGCCTTCTTCGACCCGGCCAGGGTGCGGGCGGCCACACCGGCGGCCCGGCGCAGCGTCTCGCCCTCGTAGCCGGCGTCCTTCCCGGGCTCCGCGCCGAGGCCCACCGCCAGCACGAGCGGGGCCTTGAAACCGGACGGCGCGGGCACCTTGGTCACCTCGCCCTCGGCACCGGAGGCGCCGAGGGTCTCCAGGACGTCGGCGAGCTTGCCGTCGAACGCCTTGTCGACGGCCTCGGCGCCCGGTGCGACGACCGGGCCCTTGGTGCCCTTGGCGACGCCGACGACGATCGCGTCGGCCCGCAGGCCGGGCGCCCCGGCGGTGCTGAGAGTGAGAGCAGTCACGGTGGTGAAATCTCGCTTCCCTGTAAAAGGTGATGTGGCCGAATGCGGGTGGGGTCGACCGTCCCGACGACCGACCCTAGATCCCTCCTGCGGTGCGGTCTTCACCCGGGCGGGCAAACACCCGGCACGAGCCTACGCGCGTTGCTCCGTCGACCGTGTCCCGCGGGTCGGCCCGGCGGCGGCGTCGCCGTCGGCCACCGGGCCCCGCGCTTCACGCCCGCGGGCGGTCCGAGGAACCAACTCCCGTTCCCGCGAGGGCGATCGGCGGTGATCATCGGGCGCGCGTTCCGGCGCGTCACCCGGCCGCTGCTCAGGAAGCGCCGACCGGGGGCGTGGCCCCGGGCGCGCTGCATTCCGCCGGCCCGGTGGGCGTCCGGGGCCCGGGCCCGAGCCCGAGTCCGGTGACCGCCGTACCCGCCACCCGGTCGGCCAGGGACCGCCGGCCGGGGAGGAGCACCGGCAGGGCGTTGAACAGGAAGACCAGTACGGCCACCGCCCACACCAGCACCGACAGCAGGAACTGCCCCTCGACCAGCAGCACGCAGGCCACGGCGTAGACGGCGACGTCGGCGGAGGTGGTGACGGCGGCGCGGGCGGCGGCCCGGCGGGCCCTGCGCGGGGTGACCTTCAGCCCCAGCAGCCCCTTGCCGACGGTGCGCCCGGCAAGGGCCAGGCACCCCCACTGGTAGAGGAAGGTGGCCGGCACCAGCAGCCCGAACGCCTCCTCCACGTACAGCACCACCTTGTCCCACAGCGACAGTCCGAGGTGCTCCGAGGCGCCGATGACGTCGCCGCGCGAGGTCAGCAGGTCCAGGCCGCCGCGAGTGGCGAGTTCGGGCACGTCGGTGACGAGCGCGGACATCCGGTGGAAGGTGAGCACGGCGAGCACGCAGGCCGCCGCGACCACCAGTGCGAAGTCGATGAACCAGGCCACGGCACGGCGCAGCTTCGGCACGGACGTCCCCCGATCACGTCACTGTCTGTCCGGCCGCTCAGGCTAGTGCTGTGGCCGGGGCCGGCCGAAGGGATCGGCGGAGATCGTTTCAGCCCAGTGACAGAAGGACCAGGGCGCTGGTGGCCGCCGCCTCCGCGAGGGCGCCGAAGACATCGCCGGTCACGCCGCCGAGGCGGCGCGTGCAGTGGCGCAGGAGAAGCTCGGCGACGAGCAGGGCGGCGATCACCGCGCCCGCCGCGAGCAGCGCGGCGCGCATCCCGAGGCCGGCTCCCGCGGCGCCGGCCGCACCCGTGACGACGAGCACGGCCGCCAGCGCGCCGGGCACCGGGACCACCCCCGCGACGGCCGCCCCCAGCCCCTCCGGCCGGGCGGCCGGCACCCCGCGGCGCGCGGCCAGGGTCAGCGCCAGCCGGGCGGCGGTCGCCGCGACGACGGCGGCCAGCGCTCCGTGCGCCCACGAGTCGCCGTAGGCCCGCGCCAGGGCGGCCAGCTGCGTGAGCAGCACGAGCACGAGGGTGATCACCCCGAAGGGGCCGATGTCCGACTGCTTCATGATCCGCAGCGCGTCCTCGGCGGGCTTGCCGCTGCCGAGCCCGTCGGCGGTGTCGGCGAGACCGTCCAGGTGCAGACCGCGGGTCAGTACGGCGGGCACGGCTGCGGTGGCGACGGCGGCGAGGAGCGGACCGGCGCCGAGGAACAGCGTCACCAGACCCGCCACGGCGGCGGCCACGCCGACGACGAGCCCGGCGACCGGCGCGCAGAGCATGCCGCCGCGCGCCGCGCCGCGGTCCCAGCGGCTCACCCGGACCGGAAGGACGGTCAGCGTCCCGAAGGCGAACCGGAGACCGTGCAGCGCGGGCATCCGCGAGGACGGCACGGAGGACGGGGGCGGGGAGGCGGAAGGCGACGACGGAGACGCGGGGGACGAGGGGGAGGAAGGCGCGGACACGCGGGCAGGTTACGGGACGCGCGCCGGACCCGGCTCGGGTGGCGGGACCCGGCGGCGCCGCCCGTACGGCCAACGGAGTCGTACGGCGGACAGCGCGCACATCAGCGCCACGGCCGCGAGCGCCACCAGATGCTCCCGGCCCGCCAGGTTCTCCTTCAGCGCCACCTCGACCGCCATCGCCGCGGCCACCGCGGCCGCCGTGACACGGGCGCCGTAACGCCACCCGAGGTACACCGCGAGCCCCACCACCGCCGCGGACGGACCGGTGTCCAGCACGTGCGCGTCGGTGCGGGGCAGGCCCAGCGGACGGCCCGGGCCGAGCGCGATGCCCAGTCGCGCGTACAGGGTGCCGGCGAGGGTGGCGGTGTAGGCGACGGCGAGGGTGCGCCGCCGGCCCAGGCAGATCTCGGCGACGCCGAACACGCCCAGGATCTGTGCCAGTGCCCCGTACACCGGCAGGTCGGGGGCCGGCACGAACAGCGACAGGGGGGTGCGCAGCAGGCACAGCCAGAGCGGGTCCTCGGCGCGTACGGACCCGAGGCCCTGGACGAGGCCGTGGCCCCAGGGCTGGTGCTGCGCGTACCGGAACAGCGCCGTCAGGCACACCGCGGCGAGCGTCATCGGGGCCGCCCGCAGACGGCGCCGCAGCAGCGGCTCGCGCACGGCGTCGTACAGCAGCCCCCATTCGGCGCGGGACCAGCGGGCGAGTGCCCAAGCGGGTGTTCTCATCACGTCGTCCTCGGCGTCCTCAGCGCGGTGTCTCCAGGCGCCGGCGGTACGGCCACCCGGGCAGCACCGGCGCGCCGGGCCCCGCCGCCAGGAAGCCCTCCGCGCGGGCCGCCGCGAGGCCGATGCGCGGCAGGTCCGCGCTCTTCTCGAAGAGCAGGAACCGCGGCTCCCAGACGGGCCGGTACTTGGCGTTGGCGCGGTACAGCGACTCGATCTGCCACCAGCGGGAGAAGAAGCTGAGCAGCGACCGCCACAGCCGCAGCACCGGTCCGGCCCCCAGGCGCGCGCCGCGCTCGAAGACCGAGCGGAACACGGCGAAGTTGAGGGACACCTGGGTGACCTGGATGTCCCGGGCGCGACGCAGCAGTTCGAGCACCATGAACTCCACCAGCCCGTTCTCCGCGTGCCGGTCGCGGCGCATCAGGTCGAGGGAGAGCCCGTGCGGCCCCCACGGCACGAAGGAGAGCAGCGCCTTCAGGTCGCCGTGGGCGTCGTGGCATTCCAGCATCACGCACTGTCCGTCCTCGGGGTCACCGAGCCGGCCCAGCGCCATGCTGAACCCGCGCTCGGTGGCCCCGTCCCGCCAGTCGTCCGCTCGTTGGATCAGATACGCCATCTCGTCCGCGGGGATGTCCTCGTGCCGCCGCACGCGCACCGTGTACCCGGCCCGCCGCACACGGTTGCGGGCCTGCCGCACGGTGCGCATGGCCCGGCCCTCCAGGGTGAACTCGGCGACGTCCACCACGGCCTCGTCGCCGAGTTCCAGGGCGTCCAGCCCGTGCCGGGCGTAGACCGTGCCCGCCTCCTCGCTCGCGCCCATCACCGCCGGGATCCAGCCGTGCGCCCGCGCCTGGTCCAGCCAGGGGCCGATGGCGCCGGGCCAGGCCTCGGGGTCGCCGAGGGGGTCACCGGAGGCGAGACTGACGCCGCCCACCACGCGGTAGGCGACGGCCGCCTTGCCGGTGGGCGACCAGATGACGCTCTTCTCGCGGCGCAGCGCGAAGTAGCCGAGCGAGTCCCGCTCGCCGTGGCGCTGGAGCAGCTCCCGCAGCCGCTTCTCGTCGTCCGCGGAGAGCGGGTCGACGGCGCGCCGGGAGCGGAAGGCGGCGTAGAGCACGGCGAGGACGAGGGCGGTGGACAGCGCGTTGACGGCGACGTTCACCCAGGTGGGGGTGGCGACGTGGGGGAAGCGGGCCTCCGGCGCGGCGACCGAGACCAGCCGCAGCGTGCCGTAGTGCCAGCGCTGGAGGAACGTCGAACGGGCCGCGTCGGGCGCCTGGTTGGTGACCGTCACCAGCAGTGCGGCCAGCAGTGAGGCCGCAAGAGCGCCGCCCCCGGCGACGGCGGCGGCCAGGCGGGGGTTGGCGCGGTCGCCCTTGGCGTAGAACTCGCGCCGCCCGAGCAGCAGCGCGGCGACGAAGGCGGCGGTCAGCCCCAAGGAGACCCAGTTCTGCGCGGAGCCGCGGACCTCCGGGAACGCCGCATGGGCGAACACGAACAGCGCCAGGAACGACCCGCTCAGCCCGAGGTTCAGGATCCAGGCGGCCCGCTTGCGGCGGCGCATGGTGACGGCCAGGAACGCGGTGAAGACGCCGGAGGCGAAGCCGGCGGTGAGCAGATACGGAGTGAAGAGGTTCTGCTGGTTGTGCCGCCGCACGTCCTGGCCCAGGGAGACCCACACCGCGCTCAGGAAGTTGACGAACGTGGCGGCCCGCAGGTACCAGACGGCGAACACGGCGGCCCGCCGGGCGCTCGTGCCACCGGGACGGACGGGTGCGACTCGGGCATCTCCCATGAAGATTGATCATATGGGGGCTCTTGCGACGAACATCCGTTTTGTCGACGGCCCGTCATCGCAAGAGCGGGCAAGGGAGGTGCGGCACCCGGCACGTCGCCGGACAGGCCCCGCGTCAGTCCGAGCCGTGCTCGGCCGCGCCCCCGTCGGCCTTCACCTCTTCGGCCTCCTCGCGCGCGGTGTCGTCGGGGGCGGCCTCCGCCTTCGCGGCCTCCTCGGCTCCTTCGGTCTCCTCCCCGGCCTTCTCGTCCGGCTCCTCGGCGGTGGCCTCGGGAAGCTCCGCCGCCAGTGCCGCCGCGGCCTGGACCAGCGGGAGCGCCAGCATCGCGCCCGCACCCTCGCCGAGGGTCACCTTGTGGTCGAGCAGCGGCTCCAGCGCCATCCGGTCCAGGGCCTTGGCCTGGCCCGGCTCCCCGCTGCTGTGCCCCGCGAGCCACCAGTCCGGCGCGCGGAACGCCACCCGTTGCCCCACCAGGGCGCACGCGGCCGAGACCACACCGTCCAGGATCACCGGCAGCTTGCGCACGGCACACTGCAACAGGAACCCCGTCATCGCGGCCAGATCGGCCCCGCCCACCGTCGCCAGCAGCCGCAACTGGTCCCCGAGCACGGGCCGGGCCCGCCGCAGCGCGTCCCGGATCGCGGCGCACTTGCGCATCCACGCCAGGTCGTCGATCGGCTGACCGCCGCGCCCGGTGACCACGGACGCGTCCGTCCCGCACAGCGCGGCGATCAGCACGGCCGCCGCGGTGGTGCCGCCCACGCTGACGTCACCCAGCACCACCAGGTCCGTACCGGAGTCGGCCTCCTCGTCGGCCACCGCGACGCCGGCCCGGAACGCCTCCTCGGCCTCCTGAAGGGTCAGCGCGTCCTCGACGTCGATGCGTCCGCTGCCCCTCCGCACCCGGTGCCGTACCACGTCCCCGGGCAGCGCGTCGGGCGCGCAGTCCAGGGCCATGTCCACCACCCGCACCGGCACCCCGAGCCGCCGGGCCAGCACGGACACCGGCCGGCCGCCCTCCAGGACCGCCCGCACCAGCCGCTCGGCACTGCCCGCGGGCCGCGCCGAGACGCCGAGTTCCGCGACCCCGTGGTCGCCGGCGAAGAGAATCACCCGTGGCCGGTCGACCGGCCGCACCGGCACGGCCCCCTGCGCCGCGGCCAGCCACTCACCCAGGTCGTCGAGGCGCCCCAGCGCACCGGGCGGCACGATCTGACGCTCCCGGCGCGCCTCGGCAGCACGGCGCGTGCCGCCGTCCGGACGCTCGATCAGATCGGTGAAGTCGTCGAGATTCAGCGAGCTCATTCGCCGAACAGTACCGGCCCCGGTGGAACGCGCCCGAGCCACGTCGCCACCACACCCGTACGGCGTCTTCCCGGCCGGGATCCCGATCTCATACGTTCCCTTTGCCGTGATTCGTCGTGGTGGGCCACCGGCATCGGGTCGCGCGGGCCGGCGGCCCACCACGCCCTCTCGCCCCACCGGGAGCCGCCCATGCCGCCCCTGCCGTACGCCTCGCGGGCCTTCGACCCGCACCGGATCGTGTACGCCACCGAACTCGCCCAGGGCATCGACCGGTTCCACGAGCCGCGCCGCGAGAGCTGCCCCTGGTGCGGCTCGGCCCGGCTGCGCACCCGGCTGCGCGCGCCGGACCTGCTCCAGCACAAGCCGGGCCGGTTCGCGCTCGACCAGTGCGAGGACTGCGGGCATGCCTTCCAGAACCCCCGGATCACCTGGGAAGGGATGGCCTTCTACCGCCGGGACCTGGACGAGACCGGTCCCGGCGCACTCCCGCACCAGGTGCTCGCCGCCCACCGGCACCGGCGCCGCCACCGCACCGACGCGCACCTGATGCGCAACGTGGGGGAACCGGAGAGCTGGCTGGACGTCGGCACGGGCCACGGCCACTTCCCGGCGGCGGCCCGCGAAGTGTTCCCGTACACCTCCTTCGACGGGCTCGACCCGTCCCCGCGCGTGGAGGCGGCCCGCGCGGCCGGACGGATCGAGGAGGCCCACATCGGCCATCTGGCCGACCCGCACATCGCGGGCCGCCTGCGCGGCCGCTACGACGTGGTCAGCGTCTTCCACCACCTGGCGCACGCCCCCGACCCGCGCGCGGAACTGCGCGGCGCCCTCGACGCACTGCGGCCCGGTGGCCACCTCCTCGTCGAACTCCCCGACCCGCGCAGCCTGTTCGCTCTGCTGCTGGGCAAGTGGTGGCTGCCCCACGGCCAGCCGCGCCACCTGCACCTGCTGCCCCTGCACAACCTCCGCGCGGAACTGGAGTCCGCCGGCTGCACGATCCTCGTCACCGACCGCCGCACCCCCCACACCCCCGACGACCTGTCGGCGGCCCTCGCGCTGGCCCTCGCCCACGCCCTGCCTGCCCCCGACGCCCCCTGGCGCGAGAGCCCGCCGGGCCCCCTGAGCCGCGCCCTGCGAGCGGTCCTCTCCACCGCCACCACCCCCCTGGTCGCCGCGGCGGCGGCCGCGGACCTCCTCCTCTCCCCGCTCCTGCGCCGCACCCCGGGTCTCTCCAACGCGTACCGGATCGTGGCCCGCAGAGACGCATAGCCGCACCGGGCGGCGCCCCGGCCGCGGCTCAGCCCCGCAGCACCAGCGCCTGGCCCGCCACCACCAGCAGCACCTGCTCGCACTCCGCGGCGAACGCCACGTTCAGGCGGCCGAGCTCGTCACGGTAGCGACGACCCGACGCGCTGGCCGGGACGATGCCGGAGCCCACCTCGTTGGAGACCGCGACCACCGTCCGGCGGCTCGCCCGGACCGCGTCCGTCAGCTCGGCCACGCGCTCCCGCAGGGCCCGCTCGCCGCCGCCCGCCCACTCGGCGTCGTCCCAGGCGCCGACGGAGTCCATCGCGTCCGTCAGCCACAGCGACAGACAGTCGATCAGCAGCGGCGGACCGTCCTCCGCCAGGAGCGGCACCAGGTCGCAGGTCTCGGCCGTACGCCAGGAGCCCGGCCGCCGGTCCCGGTGCGCGGCGACCCGGGCCGCCCACTCGGTGTCCCCGCTGCGGGTGCCGCCCGTGGCCACGTACAACACGCCGGGGAAGGTCTCCAGCCGCCGCTCGGCCTCCACCGACTTCCCCGACCGGGCGCCACCCAGCACCAGCGTGCGCCGCGGCACGTCCGGTACGTCCTCGTACGCACCGACCGTCAGCGTGGTGCCGTCCGGCACCGCCCGCGCCCCGGCCGCCGCGAGCCGCCGCCGCAGCTCCGGCCCCGCCGGCACGTCATGGTCCAGGTGGACGGCGAGGACGTCCGTGGCCGGGCCCGCCGCGCCGACCGCCCGGAGCCTGGCCAGGGCGTCCGGCCGCCCCACGACGTCCGCCAGGACCATGTCGTACGGCCGCGCCGTGTCGGTGTCCTCCTCCAGTCCGGCCGGCGCGCCGCCCGGTGGCAGGTACAGCAGCCGGCGTCCGTCCGGCCCGGTCACCGCGTACCCCGTGCCCGGCGCGTCCAGCGCCACGGCCCGCACCCGATGCCCCGTCGGCAGCGTCAGCTCGCGTCCGTCCGGTGCCCGGCCCGGCTGGGGCAGCCCGGCCGGCACCTCGACGGCGGGCCCGTCGTGCGGATGCGACAGCAGCACCTGCCGCACGCCGCTCAGCGACGTGCCCGCGCGCGCCGCCGCCAACGCCGCGCCCGGCGTCAGGTCCAGCAGCACCGCCCCGTCCACGAGCAGCGCCGTCGCCGCGCGCGTATACGCGCCGAGGGCCGTCGCGCAGGCCGCGCAGGGGCAGTGGGGGCGGGGCAGTCCCGCGGGGGCACCGGTACCGAGCAGAGTCACGTCCACGGACCCGATTTTCCCGGGTCACCGCAGGTCTCGCGCATCCAGCACTAGGCTGCGGGCAGGAGCCGGACCAAGATCCGGCTCCCGCTGTGGAGTGTGCTCATACCAGGGAGGCGTACATGGCGGCATGGACGTGGCGGTTCGAGACGGCCGACGGGACGGAGGTCCAGCCCGCGGTGCAGCCCGAGGAGTTCACCACGCAGGGCGACGCCGAGTCCTGGATCGGCGAGAACTGGAAGGCCCTGCTCGACGGCGGCGCCGACCAGGTGCGGCTGTTCGAGGACTCCACGGAGATCTACGGCCCGATGAGCCTGCACGCCGAAGGCGCCCAGGAGTAGCCGCACGCGCGGGGGAGGGGCGGTCACCGGCGGCCGCCCCTCGCCCCCTTCCCGTACGGCTGCCCACGGCTCTCGGGTCACCATGGCTCCTCACGTCCCCCGTCGCTTCCCGGCGGCTCACTGCTCGCCCAGCGTGACCTCGACCGTCTTCTCGACGCCGTCGCGCACGTACGTCACCTTCGTCTTCTGACCCGGCTTGTCGGACGCCAGCGCCTCCGACAGGGAGGTCGTCGTCGTGATGTCCGTGTCACCGAGCCGGGTGATGACGTCCCCGGGCCGGATGCCCGCCTTCTCCGCCGCGCCGCCAGACCTCACCTCGACCACGGCGACCCCGGCGGGCTGGTAGGAGGCGTCGACGACGGTGCGTCCGGTGATGCCCAGCGCCGCCCGTCCGGAGTCGACGACCTTGCCGTACTTCACGATCTGGCCGGCGATCGTCTTCACCGTCGACGCCGGGATCGCGAAGCCGATGCCGGGCGCCGCGCTGCCGCCGAGCTGCGGATCGGTGGCGGCGAGCGTCGGGATGCCGATGACCTCACCGTTCAGGTTGACCAGCGCGCCGCCGCTGTTGCCCGGGTTGATCGCGGCCGACGTCTGCACCATGTTGGCGATCGTGGCCCCGGTGCCGCCGTCGCTCTGCCCCTCGCTCACGGTCCGCCCGGTCGCCGACACGATCCCCTGGGTCACGCTCGACGACAGTCCGAGCGGCGAACCCATGGCCAGGACGATCTGCCCGACCTCCACCTTGTCCGTGTCGCCGAGGGTGGCCGCCTTCAGTCCGGGCGGCACCTTGTCCAGCTTGACCACGGCGAGGTCCTGTTCCGGGTAGGAGGAGACCAGCGTCGCGGCGAACGGCTGCTCGCTGCCCGCCGTGGTGACACGGAACTGCTTCGAGTTCCCGACCACGTGCGCGTTGGTGACGATGTGCCCCTTGTCGTCGTACACCACGCCCGACCCCAGCTCACCGCCGGTCTGGATCTGTACCACCGACGGCAGTACGTCCTTGATCACCCGCTGGTACGCCGCCTGGAGGTCCCCGGCGGTCGACGGCGCGGCCGCCTGCCGTTCCCCGATGGTGTCCTTCGTGCCCGAGGCCGTGGCCCCCTCAGGAGTCGACGAGCCGGTGCAGCCGGACAGCAGCGCGGCACAGAAGATCACGGCGACGGCGAACGGAACGGCCGGCCGGACGGCACGGCGGGAACGGGCAGGCTGGGAACGGGCACGGCGGGAACGGGCACGGCGGGAACGGGAAACGTCCATGCACCGAGTCTCAGGGCGGGGTCCACACCCGGCTTGCCGGGCTCACCCGAAAGAGCGGATCGACGACGGACAGCGGCCTCAGCCGCGCACCCCGCACAGATGCAGCAGCGCCGCGACCGCGCGATACGGGTCGGTGCGCCCGGCCCGCTCCTCCGCCGCCAGCAGCGTCTCCACGTCGGCCGGAGGCCGGGCATCGTCCGCCGCCAGGTCCGTGAAGACCCGCACCCCGTACCAGGCGTGCAACGGTGCCCCGATCCCGCCGAGCGTCGCCGTCAGATCGGCGAGCCGATCCGCCCGCACATCCAGCCCCAACCGGTTCCGGTAGGCCGTCGTGTCGAACGCGGCCAGCGCCCCCGGCCAGTCGCCGGACAGTCCCGGCCGCAGCGCCAGCGCGTCACCGTTGCGCACCAGCAGCGACAGCAGCCCGCCCGGCGCGAGCATCCGGGCCAGCCCCGCCAGCAACGGATCGGGCTCCTCGACGTACATCAGCACGCCGTGGCAGAGCACCACGTCGAAACTGCCCGGCAGGAAGTGGACCCCGGTGTCCTGGCCGTCGGCCTCGACGATCCGCATCCGGGCCCTGATGCCCTGCGGCTCGACGGCCAGCGCCGCACGGGCCACGGAGATCATCTCCGGGTCGCGTTCCAGGCCGGTCACCTGGTGCCCGGCCCGTGCCAGCCGCAGCGCCTGCGTGCCCTGCCCCATTCCCACGTCGAGCACCCGCAGCCGCTGCCCGACCGGGAACCGCCCGGCTATCTGCTCGTCGAGCTGCCGGGCCACCAGCTCCTGCCGTACGACGTCACGCAGCCGGCCCAGCCCGTCCAGCCAGGCCTCGGCCGCACCCCCGGTGAAAGGCTCCGCGCTCAGGGCCGCTCTCCGCGCTTGACCTGCGGCTTCGGCAGCCGGAGCCGGCGCATCTGGAGGGAGCGCATCAGGGCGTAGGCGACCGCGCCCCGCTTGTTCTCGTCCGGGAAGCGCTCGGCGAGCCGCTTCCTCAACCGGAAAGCGTTGCCGATCGAGTCGAGCACGATCAGCACGATCACCACGAGCCACAGCAGCAGCGCCAGGTTCTGCAGATAGCCCACCCGCACCATGCTCAGCACCAGGATGACGACGGCCATCGGCAGGAAGAACTCCGCGATGTTGAACCGGGAGTCGATGAAGTCACGGGCGAACCGGCGCACCGGGCCCTTGTCGCGGGCCGGCAGGTAGCGCTCGTCGCCACTGGCCAGCGCCTGGCGCTGCCGCTCCATCTGGGTGCGGCGCTCCTCGCGCTGCCGCTTGGCGGCCTCCTTGCGTGTGGTCGGCGTGTTGGCGACGCTGCGGCGTTGGGCCTGGGCCTCACTGCGCTTCGGCGTGGGGCGGCCCTTGGGAGCCTGCGGGTCACGGGTCTGCTTGGAGAAGTTCACCGGCGCCTTGTCGGCGGCCGGGGCCTTCTCTTCCTTGGCACGGCTACGGAACACAAAACCCAAGGGTAAGGGCTTGACCCGCATGGACCCCAGCCCCGCGGGGAACGATCCGGCAACACCGGTCGTCTTCAAAGGGACAGACGGGGACGTCACGCACGCGGCCGTCCGCGGTTGCCCGGGGGTCACCTACTCCCTACGCCGGAGCGGAATCGTGCGCAGTCGTCCTTGGGGATGACCGCATCCGTTCCCGAACAGTGCGGTAATGGATGCAGGGCCCGTACTGTGGGTTCTGTCGCAGAGCTGTGAGCTGGAGTCCGTCAGAAGGGGGCGCGCGAAGCCCATGAGCGGTGTCATGAAGCGTATGGGGATGATCTTCCGCGCGAAGGCGAACAAGGCCCTTGACCGGGCCGAGGACCCGCGCGAAACCCTCGATTACTCGTACCAGAAGCAGCTGGAGCTGCTGCAGAAGGTGCGGCGCGGCGTCGCCGACGTGGCGACCAGCCGCAAGCGCCTGGAGCTCCAGCTCAACCAGTTGCAGCAGCAGTCCGGCAAGCTGGAGGACCAGGGCCGCAAGGCGCTCGCGCTGGGCCGCGAGGACCTGGCCCGCGAGGCGTTGTCCCGCAAGGCCGCGCTGCAGCAGCAGGTGACGGACCTCGAGACGCAGCACGCGACCCTCCAGGGCGAGGAGGAGAAGCTCACCCTGGCCGCCCAGCGCCTCCAGGCCAAGGTCGACGCCTTCCGCACCCGCAAGGAGACGATCAAGGCCACCTACACCGCCGCCCAGGCGCAGACCCGGATCGGCGAGGCGTTCTCCGGCATCTCCGAGGAGATGGGCGACGTCGGCCTGGCCATCCAGCGCGCCGAGGACAAGACCGCCCAGCTCCAGGCCCGCGCCGGCGCCATCGACGAGCTGCTCGCCTCCGGTGCCCTGGACGACCCCACCGGCATGGCCAAGGACGACATCGCCGCCGAGCTGGACCGGATCTCCGGTGGTACGGATGTGGAGCTGGAACTGCAGCGCATGAAGGCGGAGCTGGCCGGCGGCTCGTCCGGCGACCGGCAGGCCATCGAGGGCGGCCAGGGCCAGGCGCAGCCCCAGCAGCAGCCGCAGGACACACCCCGCTTCGACAAGCAGTAGACCCACTCACCGACAGCCGGGGCCCACGCCGCCGAGGAGGGCGACATGATCGTACGGATCATGGGAGAGGGACAGGTGAGGCTGGCCGACGGCCACCTCGCCGAGCTCGACAAACTGGACGAGGAACTGCTGGCCGAGATGGAGAACGGCGACGGCCCCGGCTTCCGCCGTACCCTGCACAGCCTGCTCTCCAAGGTCCGTGAACTGGGCGAACCCCTGCCGGACGACTCCCTGGAACCGTCCGAACTGATCCTGCCGTCCCCGGACGCCAGCCTCCAGGAGGTACGCGACCTGCTCAGCGACGACGGCCTGATCCCTGGGTGACCATCCCGTCCGGGGACGTCCCCTCCGCGGCGGGTGCGCGGAGCGTGCCGCACGAGCACCCCGTACCCTTCGCAGGCGTGACCACCTCGTTCGAGCGCGCCCGCTGCCGGATCAAGGCGCACCCGTTCGCCCTGGACGCGGCCCTCGCGGTCGCCGTCCTCGCGTGCATGGTGGTCGGGTCCTTCGCGGACCCGCGCGGGCACAACGGCGTCAACTGGGCCGTGCGCCGCCCGGAGCTGCTCAGCCTCGTCCTGATGACCGTCGGCGCCGCGGCGCTGGTGCTGCGCCGCCGTGCCCCACGCACGGTCCTCGCCGTCACCGGCACCGTCTCCCTGATCGAGTGCGTCACCGGCGACCCGCGGGCCCCCGTCGCCATGTCCGCCGTAGTCGCCCTCTACACCGTCGCCGCCACCACCGACCGCCCCACCGCCTGGCGTCTGGGCCTGACCACGATGACCGTGCTGACCGGCGCCGCCATGCTCGACGGGACGCTGCCCTGGTACGCCCAGGAGAACCTCGCCATCTTCGCCTGGACCGGTATGGCCGCCGCCGGCGGTGACGCCGTACGCAGCCGCCGCGCCTTCGTCCGCGCCATGCGGGAGCGCGCCGAGCGCGCCGAACGCACCCGCGAGGAGGAGGCACGCCGGCGCGTCGCCGAGGAGCGGCTGCGCATCGCCCGCGACCTGCACGACGTGGTCGCCCACCACATCGCCCTGGTCAATGTGCAGGCCGGGGTCGCCGCGCACGTCATGGACAAGCGCCCCGACCAGGCCAAGGAGGCACTCGCCCACGTCCGGGAGGCCGGCCGGTCCGCGCTGAACGAACTGCGCGCCACCGTCGGACTGCTCCGGCAGTCCGACGATCCGGAGGCCCCCACCGAACCCGCCCCCGGCCTGCACCGCCTGGACGAACTCGTCGGCACCTTCCGCAGCGCCGGCCTGCACGTCGAGGTCGCCCGCGCCGACGAGAGCACGACCCTGCCCGCCGCCGTCGACCTGGCCGCGTTCCGCATCGTCCAGGAAGCCCTGACCAACGTGCAGAAACACGCCGGCGGCCGGGCCCGGGCCGAGGTCAGCGTCGTACGCGTCGGGCCGGACGTCGAGATCACCGTCCTGGACGACGGCGCCGGCACCGCCGCCGGTCAGACCCCCGCCGGCGGTGGCGGCCACGGACTGCTGGGCATGCGGGAGCGGGTCACCGCACTCGGTGGCACCCTCAGCACCGGCCCCCGCCACGGCGGCGGCTTCCGCGTCCATGCGATCCTGCCCGTCCAGGCCCGTAGCACCATCAGAACCGGCACCGGCGCGGCCGACGGCGACAGCGCCGCCACCGGCACCCGTGACCACACCCGCGCCCCGGGGGACGCCGCATGACGATCCGTGTCCTGCTCGCCGACGACCAGGCCCTGCTGCGCAGCGCCTTCCGCGTGCTGGTCGACTCCGAGCCCGACATGGAGGTGGTCGGCGAGGCGTCCGACGGCGCCGAGGCCGTGCGCCTGGCGGAGGAGCGGCGCGCCGACGTCGTCCTGATGGACATCCGCATGCCGGGCACGGACGGCCTGGCCGCCACCCGCCTGATCAGCGCCGAACCGGCGCTCGCCGACGTCCGTGTGGTCATCCTGACCACCTTCGAGGTGGACGACTACGTGGTGCGGGCGCTGCGCGCGGGCGCCTCCGGGTTTCTCGGCAAGGGCAGCGAGCCCGAGGAACTGCTCAGCGCCATCCGGATCGCCGCCCAGGGGGAGGCACTGCTGTCCCCGGCCGCCACCAAGGGCCTCATCGGGCGCTTCCTCGCGCAGGGCGATGCCGCGGACGACGGCCGCGACCCGGCCCGCTCGGAACGGCTGGACGCGCTGACCGTGCGCGAGCGCGAGGTGCTCGTCCAGGTCGCCGGCGGACACTCCAACGACGAGATCGCCGAACGTCTCCGGGTCAGCCCGCTCACCGTGAAGACCCACGTCAACCGGGCGATGGCCAAGCTCGGCGCCCGGGACCGGGCGCAACTGGTCGTCATCGCCTACGAGTCCGGGCTGGTGCGGCCCAGGGCCGACTGAGCCGCCGCCGCACCCGCTCCGTCCGAGGGTGGAGTGCACTCCACCCGGGCGTACTGCGCCAGGAGTAGGCGCGCGGCGGGGAAATGGACCAGGGGGCTACGGAACGGCCGGTGCCGATGCCGGAAGGTGTAGGGGTGGGCGCGTCTGCGCGCCCGTGCCGCGTTCGGCAGCTCACCGCCGCTCACCGACGTTCCCGGACGTCCACTGGAAGAGAGACCCTGACCCATGTCCTGGCTGTCCAGATTCAGCCTCGCGCAGCGGGCCCTGATCGGACTGATGTCGATCGTCGCGCTCGTCTTCGGCGCGATCGCCGTCCCCCAGCTCAAACAGCAGCTGCTGCCCAGCATCGAGCTTCCCATCGTGTCCGTGCTGGCCCCCTACCAGGGCGCGTCCCCGGACGTGGTGGAGAAGCAGGTCGTCGAGCCGCTGGAGGACAACCTCAAGGCCGTCGACGGCATCACCGGCGTCACGTCCACGGCGAGCGAGGGCAACGCCGTGATCACGGCGTCCTTCGACTACGGCAACGGCACCCAGCAGCTCGTCGCCGACGTGCAGCAGGCCGTCAACCGGGCTCGCGCCGGGCTCCCCGACGGCGTCGACCCGCAGGTGATCGCCGGTTCGACGGACGACATCCCGACCGTGGTCCTGGCCGTCACCTCCGGCAAGGACCAGCAGGCGCTCGCCGACCAGCTCGACAGGACGGTCGTGCCGGCCCTGAGGAACATCGACGGCGTCAGCCAGGTCACCGTCGACGGCGTACGGGACCTTCAGGTCACCGTCACCCCTGACGACGCCAGGCTCGCGCGGGCCGGTCTCACCTCCGCCGACCTGACGCAGGCCCTCCAGGCGGGCGGCGCCACCGTCCCGGCCGGCTCCTTCGACGAGGGCGGAGCCAACCGCACGGTGCAGGTCGGCGGCGGCTTCACCTCGCTGCAGCAGATCCAGGACCTGATGGTCACCGGTCAGGGCGGCGCCGCTCGAAGCGGCGCCCCGAAGAAGCCGGTCCGCCTCGGTGACGTCGCCGACGTGAAGCAGGAGCCGGCCAAGGCCGACTCCATCACCCGCACCGACGGCCGGCCGAGCCTCGCCGTCGCCGTCACCATGGACCACGACGGCAGCGCGGTCGCGATCTCGGACGCGGTCAAGGACAAGCTGCCCGAGCTGCGCAAGGACCTCGGCGCCGACGCGAAGATCACCACGGTCAGCGACCAGGGCCCGGCCGTCGCCAAGTCCATCCACGGACTGACCACCGAGGGCGCGCTCGGCCTGCTCTTCGCGGTCCTGGTCATCCTGGTCTTCCTGGCCTCGGTCCGCTCCACGCTGGTCACCGCGGTGTCGATCCCGCTGTCCGTCGTCCTGGCCCTGCTGGTGCTGTGGACCCGTGACCTGTCGCTGAACATGCTGACGCTGGGCGCGCTGACCATCGCCATCGGCCGGGTCGTCGACGACTCGATCGTCGTCCTGGAGAACATCAAGCGTCATCTCGGCTACGGCGAGGAGCGGCACGAGGCCATCCTGAACGCGGTGCGCGAGGTGGCCGGCGCGGTGACCTCCTCCACGCTCACCACGGTCGCCGTGTTCCTGCCGATCGGCCTGGTCGGCGGGATGGTGGGCGAGCTGTTCGGCCCGTTCAGCATCACGGTCACCGCCGCACTGCTGGCCTCGCTGCTGGTGGCGCTGACGGTCGTCCCCGTGCTGTCGTACTGGTTCCTGCGCGCGCCGAAGGGCACGCCCGCCGAGGCCGACGAGGCCCGCCGCCGGGCCGAGGAGAAGGAGGCGAACAGCCGCCTCCAGCGCCTCTACGTCCCCGTCCTGCGCTTCGCCACCCGCCGCCGCCTGACCAGCGTGCTGATCGCGGTGGTCGTGCTGGTCGGCACCTTCGGCATGACGCCGCTGCTGAAGACCAACTTCTTCGACCCCGGCGACCAGAAGGTCCTCACCGTCAAGCAGGCGCTGAAGCCCGGCACCAGCCTGGCCGCGACCGACGCCCAGGCGAAGAAGGTCGAGAAGCTGCTCGCCGGGACCAAGGGCGTCAAGGACTACCAGGTGACGGTCGGCTCCTCCGGCTTCATGGCCGCCTTCGGCGGCTCCACGGACACCAACCACGCCTCGTACCAGGTGATGCTGGAGGACTCCGCGTCGGCCGACGACGTCCGCGAGGACATCGAGAACGGCTTGCACAAGCTGTCCGGCATCGGCACGACCACGGTCAACGCCGGCGACGGCTTCGGCGACCAGGACCTGAAGGTGGTCGTCAAGGCGTCCGACGCGAACGTGCTGCGCCAGGCGTCGGAGCAGGTCCGCGGGACCGTCGCGGGCCTGGACGACGTCACCGACGTCACCAGCGACCTCTCCCAGAGCGTGCCGCGCATCTCGGTGCGCGCCAACGACAAGGCGGCGGCGGCCGGCTTCACCGACCAGACCCTCGGCATGGCCGTCGCCCAGTCCGTCAAGGGCACCACGGCCGCCAAGGCGACCCTGCACGACACCGAGCGGAACATCGTCATCAGGTCGGCCGAGCCCGCCGACACACTGGCCCAGCTGAAGAAGCTCCGGCTCGGTTCGGTGAAGCTGGGCGACATCGCGACCGTCGAGCTGGTCGACGGCCCGGTCTCGATGACCCGTATCGACGGTCAGCGCGCGGCGACCATCACCGCCAAGCCGACCGGCGACAACACCGGCGCGGTGAGCACCGAGCTCCAGTCGAGGATCAAGGCCCTGAAGCTCCCCGCGGGCGCCACGGCCGAGATCGGCGGGGTCACCTCCGACCAGGACGACGCGTTCAAGAATCTGGGCCTGGCCATGCTGGCGGCGATCGCGATCGTCTTCATGCTCCTGGTCGCGACGTTCCGCTCGCTCGCCCAGCCGCTGATCCTGCTGGTCTCGATCCCCTTCGCGGCCACGGGCGCCCTCGGCCTCCTGATCGCCACCGGTACCCCGATGGGCGTCCCCGCCATGATCGGCATGCTGATGCTGATCGGCATCGTGGTCACCAACGCGATCGTCCTGATCGACCTGATCAACCAGTACCGCAAGCAGGGCTACGGCGTCGTCGAGGCCGTGGTGGAAGGCGGCCGCCACCGCCTGCGCCCGATCCTGATGACGGCCCTGGCGACGATCTTCGCCCTGCTCCCGATGGCCCTCGGGGTCACCGGCGAGGGCGGCTTCATCGCCCAGCCCCTGGCGGTGGTCGTGATCGGCGGCCTGATCACCTCCACCCTGCTGACCCTCCTCCTGGTCCCGACGCTCTACGCGATGCTGGAACTCCGCAAGGAGCGCCGCGCCAAGAAGCGCGCGGCCAAGCGCGAGGCGAAGTCGGAGACGGAGGAGCTGGAGCCGGCGAGGGTCTGACGTCGGGTGACGGCGCGAACGGCCGGGTCTGCCGCACGGGCAGCCCGGCCGTTTTTCTCAGGCCTTCAGGCGGTCAGCTCGCTCCAGTCCCACGCGCGATCGAACATGGTCGACGGCTTCGGGATGCTGCGGTGCTCGGGGCGTGCCACGGGCGCCTCCCCTGCTTCCGGCCTGTGTCAGAGACGTGTTTCTGAGAAGTACATCTCTGAAGAACGCGCTCGCAGCCCCGAAGACATGCGCCGGGTACGGCGGTGCCCCGGCCGGTGGGTGGTCCGGCCGGGGCACCGCGCTGAGACGTACGTCCTACGGCAGCGCCAGCATGCGCTCCAGGGCCAGCTTCGCGTAGGCCTCCGTCTCCTTGTCGACCCGGATGCGGTTGACGAGGTTGCCCTCGGCCAGGGACTCCAGGGCCCAGACCAGGTGGGGGAGGTCGATGCGATTCATGGTGGAGCAGAAGCAGACCGTCTTGTCGAGGAAGACGATCTCCTTGCCCTCCGGAGCGAAACGGTTCGCCAGGCGGCGTACCAGGTTCAGCTCCGTGCCGATGGCCCACTTGGAGCCGGCCGGGGCCGCCTCCAGGGTCTTGATGATGTACTCCGTGGAGCCGACGTAGTCGGCCGCGGCCACCACCTCGTGCTTGCACTCGGGGTGCACCAGGACGTTGACGCCGGGAATGCGCTCGCGGACGTCGTCGACCGAGTCCAGGCTGAAGCGGCCGTGGACCGAGCAGTGGCCCCGCCAGAGGATCATCTTGGCCGCGCGCAGCTCCTCGGCGGTCAGCCCGCCGTTCGGCCGGTGCGGGTTGTAGACGACGCAGTCCTCCAGGGACATGCCCATGTCCCGCACCGCCGTGTTGCGGCCCAGGTGCTGGTCGGGCAGGAACAGGACCTTTTCGCCCTGCTCGAAGGCCCACTCCAGGGCCCGGTTCGCGTTCGACGACGTGCAGATGGTGCCGCCGTGCTTGCCCGTGAACGCCTTGATGTCGGCGGAGGAGTTCATGTAGGAGACGGGGACCACCTGCTCGGCGACCCCGGCCTCCGTCAGGACGTCCCAGCACTCCGCCACCTGTTCGGCCGTCGCCATGTCGGCCATGGAGCAGCCGGCCGCGAGGTCCGGCAGGACGACCTTCTGGTCGTCGGACGTCAGGATGTCCGCGGACTCCGCCATGAAGTGCACGCCGCAGAACACGATGTACTCGGCCTGCGGCCGGGCGGCTGCGTCCCGGGCCAGCTTGAAGGAGTCGCCCGTGACGTCGGCGAACTGGATGACCTCGTCGCGCTGGTAGTGGTGGCCCAGCACGAAGACCTTGTCCCCGAGCTTCTCCTTGGCCGCGCGGGCGCGCGCCACGAGGTCCGGGTCGGAGGGGGAGGGGAGTTCGCCGGGACACTCCACACCGCGCTCGCTCTTCGGGTCGGCCTCGCGGCCGAGCAGCAGCAGGGCGAGGGGCGTCGGCTGTACGTCGAGCTCCTGGGTTTGGGCGGTGGTCACGACACGCACCCTTTCTACTTTTCGTCGAACTGACGCTATCTATCATAACCGCTTCACGTCACTTTGACGATGGCGATTGTGTCCATGTGACGTGAATCCCGACACGCGTCCGCCGCCCGCCGGGCGCGCATCCGGCGGGCGGCCCGGCCCGTAACAGGCCCGCCCGGCGCCCGCCCGGCGTCGGCGTTGTCGCGTGCGTCGCTTCGTCCACAGGTCGCTGTCGGCCGTCCGGCGCATGTGCGAGCATGAAGGCGACGAGCTTGGACAAGAGAAAAAGCATGTGCTCGGCCCGGAATGAATCCGCGGCCCTGCCGGTTGCACTCGTCGGCAAGCAGTCTCCGTACAACCCGGGAGAGATGTAGATGTCCGTATCGGACGAGACCACCACCGTCACCGACGGCATCATCCTGACCGACGCCGCCGCGTCGAAGGTCAAGGCCCTGCTCGACCAGGAAGGCCGTGACGACCTCGCCCTGCGCGTCGCCGTCCAGCCCGGCGGCTGCTCCGGCCTGCGCTACCAGCTCTTCTTCGACGAGCGCTCCCTCGACGGCGACGTCAAGAAGGACTTCGGCGGCGTCAAGGTCGTCACCGACCGCATGAGCGCTCCGTACCTGGGCGGCGCCACCATCGACTTCGTGGACACCATCGAGAAGCAGGGCTTCACGATCGACAACCCGAACGCGACGGGCTCCTGCGCCTGCGGCGACTCCTTCAGCTGACCGGCCCGGCCGGAACCCACCGGCACGACCGCGTGACGCGAGAGGCGGCGACCCCCATGACGGGGGCCGCCGCCTCTCGCGTGTGCGTCCGGCGTCGCGTCCCGGTCACCTGACCGGTGCGCCCGAGGCCCGCGGCGGCGCGGGCAGCCGCGCTCCCGGCCGCTCCTGCGGGACCGGGCCGCCGTCCGACCCGACCACCGTCCGGTCCCCGAGCGGCCGGTCCAGGTGCACCGACCGGTGGTACTCCTTGGCGATCAGGATGCAGACCTTGTCCGGCCACGGGGTCTCGGTCACCGTGACGGTCACCCGGTCGGTGCTCTCCCGCGCCGACACCTTGTAGTCCGCGCACACCCCGCCCTCGAAGCTCACCGTCAGCTCGTCACCCTCGGCGGTGTAGCCCGACACCCGCACGTCACGGCTCGCCGGCACGGAGCCCGAACCGCTGGGCCGCGGCTCCGGCCGCACCGACGGCGCGCCCGGTGGGCTCAGGTACTCCGGGTCGACGGCCGGGTACGTCACCGTGAAGCCGTCCCGCCCGCCCGCTGTGCGCACCTCGAACAGCCAGGACGGCACCAGCGTCCGCCGCCCGTTCGAGGAGTGCGACGCCAGACCGAACACGGCCCGCTCGACGGTGAAGGCGTTCTGTCCGGTGACCTTCCCCGAGGCCCCGCACGGCGCCTCCAGCCGGTCCTTCAGCGGCACCGGACTGGCGCAGCCTCCGATGCCCATGCGGTGGTCCGTGCGCGGGGCCGCGTTCATCAGCTCCAGCGTCCTGCGCGCGCTCAGCACGGGATACGTCTCGCCCTTGACCGGCTCCTTCATCTGCCCGCTGCCGCCGACCACCTCGCCCTGCGGGCCGACGGTCAGGCCTGTCGTCCAGCCATAGGTCGGCAGGTCGTCGAACCGCGGATCGGCGTTGACGACCCGCTGGGCGCCCATGACCTGGCTCGCGTCCAGCTCGGCGTCGTCCTGCCCCAGCGCCTCGAGCACCGGAGTCGCCGCCTTCTCGGCCGCCGTCACGCTCACCGGGTGGCCGGTGTGCATGCCCGGGCCGGGTTTGCACACCGCGCCTTTGCAGTTGTCGGTGCCCGGCGCGTACCGGCTGAACGTCCAGGTCCCCGGCGCCTGCCGGTTCACCCGCAGCATCGGACCAGCCCCGTCCTTCCCGGTCCCCACCCGCCACGTCCGCCCGTCGGCCACGACGGTGCCCTCCACGCCGAGCGCCCTGGCCAGGCGGGTCACCTCGGCGCGGGTGACCTCGCCCCCCGGCTCGTACACCGACGCGGAGGCGGGCCCGGCGGGCAGCGTTCCGGCGGCGCGGTAGGTGGCGCCGTAGGGGTTGGGCTCGCCCGGTGCGATCCCGTTCGTGGCGCCCGTACTCCCCGCACGACCGGAGGTGTAGTCGTCGAGGACGAGCGGCGGGGGAGTGCCGTGGCCGCGGGAGGCTGCCGGACCCGTACGGTCGCCGGAGCCGTGGTACGCGCTCGTGGCGAGGTACGCCCCGCCGCCGCCCACCAGCAGCACGGCCGCGGCGACCGAGGCGGCGACCAGCGGAGGCCGGCCCCGGCCGAACCGGCCGCCACCGCCCCTGCCACTGCCGCCGCCGTCGCCTCCGTCACCCCCTCGGCCGTCGTCGCCTCCTCGGCCGTCGTCGCCCACGCCGCCGTCGCCGGCACTGCTCACCGGCGCGACCTCGGGCTCCGGCGCCTTCGGCGGTGCCGCGGTGCCCTCGGCGGCACCCGCGGCCTCGGCCGCCGCCGTGTCGTCGTGGTCGGGTCGCTCGGTGTTCACCGCATCGCTCCTTCGGCTGCACAGCTGTCCCTGCGGCCGACCCCGGCCCGGTCCTGACGAAGCAGCCGGCCCCACGGGTCGTACCCCGCCTCCCCCCTACGGGGGACAGCGATGGGACGCGGCGGGGGAGCGCGCGGTTCCCCGGTGTCAGTCCCCGTAGTCCGACATCGCGTCCAGCAGGCGGGCCGAGGAGTCCGGCACGTCCACGCCGTGGATGCGGGAAGGCGGCACCGGATGCCGGGATCCCCGGTCGGGAGCCGCCCAGTGCGGGGCCATCCGGGCGCAGTCCCCGCGAAGTGTCGCGAGATCGCCTTCCGGGTCGGCCGGAACAGGGGCAGCATGGACCGTGTGGTTCGTCATGGCCGCACCGTATGCACGGACGGGCATGCCAGGAAAGATCTACTATCGGGTAGTTTTGTCCGCTTCAGCGTCACCCGGCCACCGGGTAGCGTGAACTGTCAATCGTCTCCTCCCTCCCAGGAGAGTCCACGCCGTGCGCATCGCAGTCTCCGGCTCCATCGCCACCGACCACCTCATGACCTTCCCCGGCCGCTTCGCCGACCAGCTCGTCGCCGACCGGCTGCACACGGTCTCCCTCTCCTTCCTGGTCGACCAGCTGGACGTCCGGCGCGGCGGGGTGGCCGCCAACATCGCCTTCGGCATGGGCCAGCTGGGCACCCGGCCGATCCTGGTGGGTGCCGCCGGAGCCGACTTCGTCGAGTACCGCGCCTGGCTGGACCGGCACGGCGTGGACACCTCCTCCGTCCGCATCTCCGAGACGCTGCACACCGCCCGCTTCGTGTGCACCACCGACGCCGACCACAACCAGATCGGCTCCTTCTACACCGGTGCGATGAGCGAGGCCCGGCTCATCGAGCTCAAGACCGTCGCCGACCGCGTCGGCGGCCTGGACCTGGTCCTCATCGGCGCCGACGACCCCGAGGCGATGCTCCGGCACACCGAGGAGTGCCGTACGCGCTCCATCCCGTTCGCCGCCGACTTCTCCCAGCAGATCGCCCGGATGAACGGCGACGAGATCCGGATACTGCTGGACGGGGCGACGTACCTGTTCTCGAACGAGTACGAGAAGGGCCTCATCGAGACCAAGACCGGCTGGAGCGACTCCGAGATCCTCGGTCGCGTCGGCCACCGGGTGACCACCCTCGGCTCGCGCGGGGTGCGCATCGAGCGCGACGGTGCGGACCCGATCGAGGTCGGCTGCCCGGACGAAGAGCGCAAGGCCGACCCGACCGGCGTGGGCGACGCCTTCCGCGCCGGGTTCCTGTCCGGCCTGGCCTGGGGCGTCTCGCTGGAGCGTGCCGCCCAGGTCGGCTGCATGCTGGCGACCCTCGTCATCGAGACGGTGGGCACGCAGGAGTACCAGCTGCGGCGGGCGCACTTCATGGAGCGCTTCACCAAGGCGTACGGGGACGAGGCGGCCGAAGAGGTCCTCGCCCACCTGGGCTGACAGACCCCTGAGGGCTGTCCGACAGCCCTCAGGAGAGCCGGCGGACGACGTACGCCGTACCGTGGTCCGCCGGCTCCTCGCCCACGTACTCCTGCCCCCGCATCTCGCACCACGCCGGAATGTCCAGCCGGGCCGCCTCGTCGTCGGACAGCACCCGTACCGTGCCGCCGACCGGCACCTGGCCGAACACCTTGGCCAGCTCGATGACCGGGATCGGGCAGCGCTTGCCGAGAGAGTCGACGACCAGTTCTTCCCGGCGCACGCGGGCGGCGGGAGCCGACGGCGCGCCCAGCTTCTCCCGCACCCGCGCCACCGTCGCCGGCAGCACCTCCAGGAACCGCTCCACGTCCTCCTCCGGCGTCCCCGGCGGCAGTGACACCCGTACGTTGCCCTCGCTCAGCACCCCCATCGCCTTCAGCACATGACTGGGGGTCAGCGTGCTGCTGGTGCAGGAGGAGCCGGACGAGACCGAGAAGCCCTCGCGGTCCAGCTCGTGCAGCAGCGCCTCGCCGTCGACGTAGAGACAGGAGAAGGTGACGATCCCCGGCAGCCGGTGGACCGGATCACCGACCACCTCCACGTCCGGCACCAGCCGCGGCACCCGCCCCCGGATCCGCTCCGTCAGCTCCCTCAGCCGTACGCCCTCCGCCGCCGCCTCGGCCCGCACCGCCCGCAGCGAGGCCACCGCGGCCACGATCGCCGGGATGTTCTCGAACCCGGCGGCCCGGCCCGACTCCCGCTCGTCCACCGGCCCCCGGACCGCGAACCGCACCCCCTTGCGCACGACGAGCAGCCCCACCCCCGACGGACCGCCCCACTTGTGGGCGCTCGCCGCCAGCAGCGACCAGTCCCCGTCCACCGGTCCCCAGCCCAGTGACTGCGCCGCGTCCACCAGCAGCGGCACGCCCGCCGCCCGGCACACCTCGGCCACCTCGGCGACCGGCTGCTCGGTGCCCACCTCGTGGTTGGCCGACTGAAGACAGGCCAGCGCGGTGTCCGGGCGCAGCGCCTGCGCGTACGACGCGGCGGTCACCCTGCCCGCACGGTCGACCGGGACCTGGGTGACCGTCCCGCCCTCCGCCTCGTGCACCTCGGCCGAATGGAGCACGGAGGAGTGTTCGACCGCTGACACGATCAGGTGGTGTCCGGTGCGCCTGCGACCGGCCAGGGCCCCGGCGACCCCGGTGTGCACGGCCCGGGTGCCGGAGGAGGTGAAGCTCAGCTCGTCCGGCCGGCACTCCACCGCCTCCGCGGCCGCCTCCCGCGCCGCGTCCAGCAGCAACCGCGCCCGCCTCCCCTCCTTGTAGAGGCGTGCGGGATCGGCCCACCCCTCGTCGAGGGAGGCCAGGAGAGCCTGCCGGGCCACGGGATGAAGGGGAGCGGCGGAAGCAGCGTCGAAGTAGGCCACACGCCAACGCTACGACCCGTCGGGGTGCGGGCGAGCAGGGGGCGCGGGACCCTGCCGGTGTGCGGCTCCGCCGCGTGCCGCGCCCGACCCCGCTCGCGCGCGGTCGCCGCGGTGGCCCCGGTCCGGGCACGAGGCGCCTCGACTCACCGTCACATATCGCCCCAGCCAGGGGCATCCCACCCCTTCGGGGTGACCCGCGGCGCGTATGCCACCCTCCCCGCGACCCGCCGGAAGGCGTCCAGTAGGGTTTGGTCCGCATAAACATCCAAACCCCTGCCCGACGCAGGGCGGCGACCGACCAGCGAGAAGGCCGCAGCCGTACAGCGCGGGCGAGACTCTCGGGAAGGCGCTACGTGAGTCCCAACGGCTCCGACCGCTCGCCGCGGCGCCCGATGCGGCGGAAGCTGCTGCAGGCACTGACTGCGGGCCTGGTCCTGGCGACCGCGACCGGTTGCACATACAAGGACTTCCCCCGGCTGGGTATGCCCACCCCTGCCACGGAAGAGGCTCCGCGGATCCTCTCCCTCTGGCAGGGGTCCTGGGCCGCCGCGATCGCGGTCGGCGTGCTGGTGTGGGGTCTGATCCTGTGGAGTGCTTTCTTCCACCGGCGCAGCCGCACCAAGGTCGAGGTTCCTCCGCAGACCCGGTACAACATGCCCATCGAGGCCCTGTACACGGTGGTCCCGCTCCTCATCGTCTCGGTGCTCTTCTACTTCACGGCCCGCGACGAGTCCGAGCTGCTGGACGAGTCCAAGAAGCCCGACGTCACGGTCAACGTGGTCGGCTTCCAGTGGAGCTGGGCCTTCAACTACGTGGAGCCCGTCGCCGGTTCCACGGGTGACGCGAAGACCGACAAGAACCTGTCGGCCATCCCGGACCGGTTCAAGAACGACTTCCCGGCGAACGCCGGCGGCGTCTACGACATCGGTACGCCGGGCACGCGGAACCCGCAGAACGGCAACCCGGGTCCGACGCTGTGGCTGCCCAAGGGCAAGACCGTCCGCTTCATCCTCACCTCGCGGGACGTCATCCACTCCTTCTGGGTGCTGCCGTTCCTGATGAAGCAGGACGTCATCCCCGGCCACACCAACTCCTTCCAGGTGACCCCCAGCATGGAGGGCACCTACCGGGGCAAGTGCGCCGAGCTCTGCGGTCAGGACCACTCCCGGATGCTGTTCAACGTGAAGATCGTCTCTCCGGAGCGTTACGAGCAGCACCTCAAGGACCTCGCTAAGAAGGGGCAGACCGGTTACGTTCCCGCCGGCATCGCGCAGACGAGCCACGAGAAGAACCGGGAGACGAACAACCTGTGAGCATCCTCAACGAACCTCAGGGTGCCGCGGCGGCTGAGGGCTCTTACGAGAGCGAGCTGCCGGTCCGGCGCAAGCGACCCGGTAACACCGTGGTGAAGTGGATGACGACCACGGACCACAAGACGATCGGCACGCTGTATCTGGTGACGTCGTTCGCGTTCTTCTGCATCGGCGGCGTGATGGCGCTCTTCATGCGCGCCGAGCTGGCCCGACCGGGCCTGCAGATCATGTCGAACGAGCAGTTCAACCAGGCGTTCACGATGCACGGCACGATCATGCTGCTGATGTTCGCGACGCCGCTGTTCGCGGGCTTCACGAACTGGATCATGCCGCTGCAGATCGGCGCCCCGGACGTGGCCTTCCCGCGGCTGAACATGTTCGCCTACTGGCTGTACCTGTTCGGCTCGCTCGTCGCGGTGGGCGGCTTCCTCACCCCGCAGGGCGCGGCCGACTTCGGCTGGTTCGCCTACGCACCGCTGTCCGACGCGGTGCACTCGCCGGGCGTCGGCGGCGACCTGTGGATCATGGGTCTGGCCTTCTCCGGCTTCGGCACGATCCTCGGCTCGGTCAACTTCATCACCACGATCATCTGCATGCGCGCACCGGGCATGACGATGTTCCGCATGCCGATCTTCACCTGGAACGTGCTGCTGACCGCGGTGCTGGTCCTGCTCGCCTTCCCGGTGCTGGCCGCGGCGCTGTTCGCGCTGGAGGCCGACCGCAAGTTCGGAGCCCACGTCTTCGACGCCACCAACGGCGGTGCGCTGTTGTGGCAGCACCTCTTCTGGTTCTTCGGCCACCCGGAGGTGTACATCATCGCGTTGCCGTTCTTCGGCATCATCAGTGAGGTCATCCCGGTCTTCTCCCGCAAGCCGATGTTCGGTTACATGGGCCTGATCGGCGCGACGATCTCGATCGCGGGCCTGTCCGTGACCGTGTGGGCCCACCACATGTACGTCACCGGTGGTGTGCTGCTGCCGTTCTTCTCCTTCATGACCTTCCTGATCGCGGTCCCGACCGGTGTGAAGTTCTTCAACTGGATCGGCACCATGTGGAAGGGCTCGCTGTCCTTCGAGACGCCGATGCTGTGGGCGACCGGCTTCCTGATCACCTTCACCTTCGGTGGTCTGACCGGCGTCATCCTGGCCTCGCCGCCGCTGGACTTCCACATCTCCGACTCGTACTTCGTGGTGGCGCACTTCCACTACGTGGTCTTCGGCACCGTCGTCTTCGCGATGTTCTCCGGCTTCCACTTCTGGTGGCCGAAGTTCACCGGCAAGATGCTCGACGAGCGGCTCGGCAAGATCACCTTCTGGATGCTGTTCATCGGCTTCCACGGCACCTTCCTGATCCAGCACTGGCTGGGCGTGGAGGGCATGCCGCGCCGGTACGCCGACTATCTGGCGGCCGACGGCTTCACCGCGCTGAACACCATCTCGACGATCTTCTCCTTCGTGCTCGGCCTGTCGATCCTGCCGTTCTTCTACAACGTGTGGAAGACGGCCAAGTACGGCAAGAAGATCGACGTCGACGACCCCTGGGGTTACGGCCGTTCGCTGGAGTGGGCGACCTCGTGCCCGCCGCCGCGGCACAACTTCCTCACCCTGCCGCGGATCCGCAGCGAATCCCCGGCGTTCGACCTGCACCACCCGGAGATCGCGGCGCTCGACCAGCTCGAGAACGCCGGGCACGGGGAGAAGGCCCTCGCTGGCGGCAAGGAGGCCGGCAAGTGAAGATCCAGGGCAAGATGTTCATGTGGCTGAGCATCTTCTTCCTCATCATGGCCGTCGTCTATGGCGTGTGGTCGAAGGAACCGGCCGGCACCACGGCCCTCTTCCTGGCCTTCGGCCTGAGCATCATGGTCGGCTTCTACCTGGGCTTCACCGCCCGGCGTGTCGACGCGGGGGCTCAGGACAACAAGGAGGCCGATGTCGCGGACGACGCCGGCGAGCTGGGCTTCTTCAGCCCGCACAGCTGGCAGCCGCTGGCCCTCGGCGCCGGTGGCGCGCTGGCCTTCCTGGGCGTCGCCCTCGGCTGGTGGCTGCTGTACTTCGGCGCGCCGCTCATCATGCTCGGTCTGTGGGGCTGGGTCTTCGAGTACTACCGCGGTGAGAGCCGCACCCAGTAACACACGCTGAACGACAGGGAACCCGGACTCTCCCGACGGAGGGTCCGGGTTCCCTCGTTCGTCCGTACGCCACGGCCATGGATTCCCCCGTACGGACGACCCACCGTGCCGGAGTTGACGGAGCTACTTAGCGTGAAGTCATGAGCACCACCACTCCACGCACCCGCACCGTCGTCAGCTTCACCCTTCTGGTGGCCGCCCTCGGCGCGGGCGTCACCGCCTGTTCCTCGGACGGCAACCCACTGGCGGCCGACCCCTACGACGCGGCGGACCAGATCTCGTTCAGCGCCCCCACGGACCTGGGCAAGAAGGCCGACCCGGACAAGCCCCTGGTGGTCACTTCCGAGGACTCCGACGGGCGCATCACGGACGTCACGGTCGTGGACGACAAGGGCCGACGCGTCTCCGGTGAACTGGCCGCCGACGGCAGCCGCTGGCACAGCACCTCACCGCTGGCCGCCGGCACCCACTACACGGTCTCGGTCAGCACGGAGGACGACGACGGCGCTCCCGGCCGCAAGGTCCTCACCTTCGACACCAGCAAGCCCACCACCCAGAAGCACCTGAAGGTCACGTTCGGGCCGCAGGCGGGCACCTACGGCGTCGGCCAGCCCATCACGGCCGAACTCGACCAGCCCATCCACGACAAGGCGCAGCGCGCCGTCGTCGAGCGCGGCCTCCAGGTCGACTCCACCCCCGCCGTGCAGGGCTCCTGGTACTGGGTGGACGACAAGCACCTGCACTACCGCCCCAAGGAGTACTGGCCGGTTCACGCCACCATCGAGGTGCACAGCAACCTGGAGAACATCCGCATCGGCGACCGGCTGTGGGGCGGCGCCGCCGACCCCCTGACCATCACCACGGGCGACCGCATCGTCGCCGTCACCGACGCCGCCACGCACCAACTCACGCTGTACAAGAACGACGAGAAGGTCAAGCAGGTGCCGATCACCACCGGCAAACCGGGCTTCGACACCCGAAACGGCATCAAGGTCGTGCTGGCCAAGCAGGCGAGCGTACGGATGAAGAGCTCCACCATCGGCATCTCGGCGGGCTCCAGCGACTCCTACGACCTGACGGTCTACTGGGCCACTCGGGTGACCTGGAGCGGCGAATACGTCCACGCCGCCCCCTGGTCCGTCGGCTCCCAGGGCGTCGCCAACGTCAGCCACGGCTGCACCGGCATGAGCAACGCCAACGCCCAGTGGTTCTACAACACCATCCACATGGGCGACATCGTCCAGGTCGTCAACTCCAAGGGCGACCCGATGGAAGTCTTCAACAACGGCTTCGGCGACTGGAACATGCCCTGGCAGAAGTGGGTCCTGGGCAGCGCGCTGAACGCCTCGGGTTCGACGACCCAGTCGGACACGGCGAGGCTGCGCCCGCAGAGCCTGTGACGGCGCCCGGGACGGTCCGCGGTCCCCACGACCACGACGGCGGTCCGTCCCGCGCTCCCTGCGACCGGGCGTGCAGCCCTCAGGCGGCCAGGGCCTTCCTGCGCAGCAGGGACGCCAGTGCGGAGGCGAACTCCACCGGCTCCACCGGCAGGGCGACCGCCGCGTCGGCCCGGCTCCACGTGGCCAGCCAGGCGTCCTGCGGACGCCCGATGAGCAGCAGCACCGGCGGGCAGTCGAAGACCTCGTCCTTGATCTGCCGGCACATCCCCATGCCGCCCATGGGCACGGCCTCACCGTCCAGGACGCAGACGTCGATCCCGCCCCGGTCCAGCTCCCTGAGCACGGCCGCCGGGGTGGCGCACTCCACGAACTCGACGACGGGCGCGTCCTGGGCGGGCCTGCGGCCGGTGGCCAGCCGCACCTGCTCCCTGGTGCCCGCGTCGTCGCTGTAGACCAGCACCGTGGCGGTCGCCTGCATTGTTCCTCCACGCATCTCGTAAAGACACAGCTAGGGTCGGGAACTTCCGGGTAGCGATGGCGCGGATGCTACTCCCTTCGACTCCTGGTCAACACCGCCTGGAACGCCCCTTCGATGGGCCATCCGAGCTGGGCACACCCCGCAGACACTCCGAACGGCACCCCCCGGAGTGAGGGCGGGATAAGCGACCGACATAATGTCGGTCGTGGCGACAGCAACGACAGTAGAAACCGGGCACGCGCACCCGTCGGTCAACCGGCCGAACCTCACCAGCGTCGGAACCATCATCTGGCTGAGTTCCGAGCTGATGTTCTTCGCGGCCCTCTTCGCGATGTACTTCACCCTGCGATCGGTGACGGGACCCGATCACTGGAAGTCGATGGCGGACAGTCTCAACGTCCCCTTCTCTTCGGTGAACACCACGATCCTGGTGCTCTCCTCGCTCACCTGCCAGCTCGGCGTGTTCGCCGCCGAGCGCGGTGACGTGAAGAAGCTCCGGGGCTGGTTCATCGTCACCTTCATCATGGGTGCGATCTTCATCGGCGGTCAGATCTACGAGTACACGAGCCTGGTGAAGGAGGAGGGCCTGTCGCTCTCCTCCGACCCGTACGGCTCGGTGTTCTACCTGACCACCGGCTTCCACGGCCTGCACGTGACGGGCGGTCTCATCGCCTTCCTGCTGGTCCTCGGCCGCACCTACGCGGCCCGGAGGTTCACCCACGAGCAGGCGACCGCGGCCATCGTCGTGTCCTACTACTGGCACTTCGTCGATGTCGTCTGGATCGGTCTCTTCGCCACGATCTACCTGATCAAGTAGCCGACGAACCGATCCAAGTCCGCAAGCATCGACGCAGAAGATCCTGACACCGGGGTAATCCGTGAAAAAGCTCTCCGCACGACGACGCCATCCGCTGGCGGCAGTCGTCGTCCTACTTCTCGCGCTGGCGGCCACGGGGGGGCTGTACACCGCGTTCGCGCCCGCGAGCAAGGCGAAGGCCGACGAGTCCGCCCAGTCCCTCACCATCGAGGAGGGCAAGAAGCTCTACGAGGTCGGCTGCGCCAGCTGCCACGGCACCGGTGGTCAGGGCACCACTGACGGTCCGTCCCTGGTGGGCGTGGGCGCCGCGGCAGTCGACTTCCAGGTCGGCACGGGCCGCATGCCGGCCCAGCAGCCCGGCGCGCAGATCCCGAAGAAGAAGGTCATCTACAGCCAGGGCGAGATCGACCAGCTCGCGGCCTACATCGCCTCCCTGGGTGCCGGCCCCAACGTGCCGACGAAGAACGAGTACAGCCCGGAGGGCGCGGACATCGCCAAGGGCGGCGAGCTGTTCCGCACCAACTGCGCGCAGTGCCACAACTTCACCGGCAAGGGCGGTGCGCTCACGCACGGCAAGTTCGCCCCGGACCTCGAGGGCGTCGCGCCGAAGCACATCTACGAGGCCATGCAGACCGGCCCGCAGAACATGCCCTCCTTCCCCGACACCACGCTGTCGTCGAAGAACAAGAAGGACATCATCGCGTACCTGAACGCGGTCAACGGTGACGAGACGGAGAACCCCGGCGGTCTGGAGCTGGGCGGCCTCGGGCCGGTCAGCGAGGGTCTGTTCGCGTGGATCTTCGGTCTCGGCGCGCTGATCGTCGTCGCCGTGTGGGTCGCCGCCCGGACCGCAAAGGCCAAGAAGTCATGAGTAGCCAAGACATTCCAGAAGAGAACCTGCCTGCCGAGCAGGGCGCGGCGCACGGCGCCGTGAAGGTCGCGGACGAGAGGAACCCGTTCGCCGACCCGGGCCTGCCGCCCCACGAGCACCGGATCCAGGACCTCGACGAGCGGGCCGCCAAGCGGTCCGAGCGCACCGTCGCCCTGCTGTTCACGGTGTCGATGCTGGCCACCCTCGGCTTCATCGCCTCCTTCGTGACGATCCCGAACGACGAGTCGATCTACGTCTTCCCGATCGGGCACGTCAGCGCGATGAACTTCGCGCTGGGCCTGACCCTGGGCGTCGCGCTGTTCTGCATCGGCGCGGGCGCGGTCCACTGGGCCCGCACCCTGATGTCCGACGCGGAGATCGCCGACGAGCGTCACCCGATCGAGGCGTCCCCCGAGGTCCGCACGAAGGTCCACGCCGACTTCAAGCAGGGCGCCAAGGAGTCCGCGATCGGCCGCCGTCCGCTGATCCGCAACACCCTGCTGGGTGCGCTCACGCTGGTGCCGCTGTCCGGCCTGTTCCTGCTGCGCGACCTCGGTACGCTGCCCGGCACGAGCCTGCGCCACACCATGTGGGCCAAGGGCAAGCGCCTGGTCAACATGAACACCAACCAGCCGCTGCGTCCCGAGGACGTCGCCGTCGGTTCGCTCACCTTCGCCAAGCCCGACGGCCTGGAGGAGGCGGACGAGGACTTCCAGACGGAGATCGCCAAGGCGGCCCTGATGATCGTCCGGCTCCAGCCGGACAACATCAAGGACAAGCGCGAGCTGGAGTGGTCGCACCAGGGCATCGTCGCGTACTCGAAGATCTGCACCCACGTCGGTTGCCCGATCTCCCTGTACGAGCAGCAGACGCACCACGTGCTGTGCCCGTGCCACCAGTCCACCTTCGACCTCTCCGACGGTGCCCGAGTGATCTTCGGCCCCGCCGGTCACGCCCTGCCGCAGCTGCGCATCGGCGTGGACAGCGAGGGTTACCTCCAGGCGCTCGGCGACTTCGAGGAGCCCGTCGGTCCTGCATTCTGGGAGCGCGGATGAGTACTACAGCGAGCCACACGACCCGCTCGCGCGGGAAGGAACCGGCCGGCGAGAAGCTCGCCGACTGGGTCGACGGCCGGATGGGCATCTACAGCCTGGCCAAGGCCAACATGCGCAAGATCTTCCCCGACCACCCGTCGTTCATGCTGGGTGAGGTCTGCCTCTACAGCTTCCTGATCATCATCCTCACGGGTGTGTATCTGACGCTGTTCTTCCACCCCTCGATGAACGAGGTGGTGTACCACGGCAGCTACGTCCCGCTCCAGGGACAGCTGATGAGCGAGGCGTTCAACTCGACCCTGCACATCTCCTTCGAGGTGCGTGGTGGTCTGCTCATCCGGCAGATCCACCACTGGGCGGCGCTGGTCTTCCTCGCCGGCATGTTCGTGCACATGATGCGCGTGTTCTTCACCGGCGCGTTCCGCAAGCCGCGTGAGATCAACTGGATGTTCGGCTTCCTGCTGTTCGTCCTCGGCATGTTCACCGGCTTCACCGGTTACTCCCTGCCGGACGACCTGCTCTCCGGCACCGGTGTCCGCTTCATGGAGGGCGCGATCCTGTCCGTGCCGATCGTCGGCACGTACCTGTCGTTCTTCCTCTTCGGCGGCGAGTTCCCCGGTCACGACTTCGTGGCCCGGTTCTACTCGATCCACATCCTGCTGCTGCCGGGCATCATGCTCGGCCTGGTGGTCGGCCACCTGATCCTGGTCTTCTACCACAAGCACACGCAGTTCGCGGGCCCCGGCAAGACCAACAACAACGTCGTCGGCATGCCGTTCATGCCGGTCTACATGGCCAAGGCCGGAGGCTTCTTCTTCCTGGTCTTCGGTGTCATCGCGGCCATCGCGGCGGTCGCGCAGATCAACCCGATCTGGGCCATCGGCCCCTACCGTCCGGACCAGGTGTCCACCGGAGCCCAGCCCGACTGGTACATGGGCTTCTCCGAGGGCCTGATCCGTACGATGCCGGGCTGGGAGATCAACTTCTGGGGCCACACCCTCGTGCTGGGCGTGTTCGTCCCGCTGGTGATCTTCCCCTTGGTCCTGGTGGCGATCGCGGTCTACCCGTTCCTCGAGTCCTGGGTCACCGGCGACAAGCGCGAGCACCACATCCTGGACCGACCGCGCAACGCCCCGACCCGCACGGCCTTCGGCGCCGCGTGGATCGCGTGGTACTTCGTGCTGCTGGTCGGCGGTGGAAACGACCTGTGGGCCACCCACTTCCACCTGTCGATCAACGCCATCACCTGGTTCGTGCGGATCTCGTTCTTCGTCGTGCCGGCCATCGTGTTCGTCATCACCAAGCGGATCTGCCTCGGCCTGCAGCGCCGGGACAAGGAGAAGGTGCTGCACGGCCGCGAGTCGGGCATCATCAAGCGCCTGCCGCACGGTGAGTTCATCGAGGTGCACGAGCCGCTCAGCCAGGAGCAGCTGTACACCCTCACCGCTCACCAGCAGTACGAGCCGGTCGAGCTCGGTCCGACGGTCGACGAGAACGGCGTCGAGCGGAAGATCTCCGGCACGCAGAAGCTGCGCGCCAAGCTCAGCGGCGCGTTCTACGGCGAGGACAGCCAGATCCCTAAGCCGACCGTCGAGGAGTACAAGGAGATCACGAGCGGCCACGGCCACCACTGATCACTCAGTCCGAGCGTCGCCACGCCACGGCCGAAGGGCCCCGTCCGAACCCCGGACGGGGCCCTTCGCGGTGCGTCGGGCTGGATAGGGTGGAGTCGTTCGAGATGCGCGTCCCGCAGTCCGGGACACCGACCCAGGAGCGGCTTATGAACGCTGTGACCCCCGCTGGAGGCGACACCGCGGCGGGCCGTTCCTGGCCCCGGGTGCTGAACGGACTGCTGGACGGCCGGGACCTGACCGCCGACGACACCGCCTGGGCCATGGACCGGATCATGGGCGGTGAGGCGACGGACGCCCAGATCGCCGGATTCGCGGTGGCGCTGCGGGCCAAGGGTGCGACCGTCGAGGAGATCACCGGGCTGGTCCGCACGATGTACGAGCACGCGAACGTGATCGAGGTGCCGGGCGCCACCGTCGACATCGTCGGCACGGGCGGCGACGGCGCGAAGACGGTGAACATCTCCACCATGTCGTCGATCGTCGTCGCCGGCACGGGTGCGAAGGTCGTCAAGCACGGCAACCGGGCCGCGTCCTCGGCCTCCGGGGCGTCCGACGTGCTGGAGAAGCTGGGCGTCAATCTCGACCTGAGCCCCCAGCGGGTGGTGGAGGTCGCCGAGGAGGCCGGGATCACCTTCTGCTTCGCGGTGAAGTTCCATCCGGCACTGCGCCACGTGGGCGCCGCACGCGGGCAGTTGGGGATCCGTACGGTGTTCAACGTGCTCGGTCCGCTGACCAACCCGGCGAAGGTGAGGGCGCAGGCGGTCGGTGTCGCCGTGGCCCACGAGGCGCCGATCGTGGCGGGCGTCTTCGCCGAGCGCGGGAACTCCTCCCTGGTCTTCCGGGGCGACGACGGCCTGGACGAGCTGACCACCACCGCGACCTCGCGGGTGTGGGTCGTCCGTGACGGCAGGGTCACCGAGGAGGCCTTCGACCCGCGGGACGTGGGCATCGGCCTGGTGCCGGTGGAGGCGCTGCGCGGCGCCGACGCCTCCTACAACGCGGAGGTCGCCCGGCGCCTGCTGGACGGCGAGCAGGGGCCCGTACGGGACGCCGTCCTGCTGAACTCGGCGGCCGCCCTGGTCGCGCTGGAGCCGGGCTCCGGCACTCTGGTGGAGCAGATCAGGTCCGGCATGGAGAAGGCGGCGGAGTCCATCGACTCCGGGGCCGCCCGGCGCACGCTGGAGCGCTGGGTGACGGCCAGCAACGCATGACGTGACGGCGGGTGTCGTGGTCCCGCGATCCGGACACGGGTTGCGGGACCACGATCACCTCGCGTACGTTCCTTCCAGGTCATGAGTGACAGCCATGAGGCCCCGGCCGGCTGTCCGGCAACCCTCCGTCCGTGGCGGGGTGCCCCGGGTGAGGACCAGGCCGTAGGCAGCTGGGTCTACGGCAAGCGCGGACCCCTCACACGCTTGTGAAGAGCGTGGGGCCAGGGGTCCTGGTCGTACGAGGGAGCCTTCCGTGAGCAAGCGAATGCGATAGGGCCGCAGAGCCCCGCCTCCGCATCCCCCTTTTTCACCTTCACCCACGCTCGAGCCGTGCCCGCTCGCGTGGTGATTCCACCTGCTTCCACGGGAGTTCACCCATGTCCGTCTCCACCCTTGCCACAGACCAGTCCGTTCGTTCCCCGCTGCCCGTTCTGGGCAGGGATGTCACCGTGCCGCTCGTGACGGGTGGTGAGGTCACCTACGCCGCCCTCGACTACGCGGCCAGCGCCCCCGCGCTCCAGCGCGTCTGGGACGACGTGGCGGCGTACGCGCCGTACTACGGCAGCGTCCACCGCGGCGCCGGCTACCTCTCGCAGCTGTCCACCGACCTGTTCGAGAACGCCCGCGGCACGGTCGCCGAGTTCCTCGGCTGCCGCGAAGGGGACCAGGTGGTCTTCACCCGTTCGACGACGGACTCGCTGAACCTGCTGGCCCGTGCCCTCCCCGCCGGCTGCCGGGTGTTCGTCTTCGAGACCGAGCACCACGCCTCACTGCTGCCCTGGGAGTCGCTCCACGCCGCCCGGGGGAGGGACGCGCGGGTGACGTACCTCGACGCCCCGCGCACCCCGCAGCAGGCCGTGGCCACGCTGGAGCGGGCGCTGGCCGACCGCGAGCCCCACGGCCCGGCCCTGGTCTGCGTCACCGGTGCCTCCAACGTCACCGGCGAGCTGTGGCCCGTACGGGAGCTGGCCGCCGCCGCGCACGCGCACGGCGCCCGGATCGTCCTGGACGCCGCCCAGCTGGCCCCGCACCACCCGGTGTCGGTCTCGGACCTGGACGTCGACTATGTGGCCTTCTCCGGCCACAAGCTGTACGCCCCCTTCGGCTCCGGGGTGCTGGCGGGCCGCGCCGACTGGCTGCGCCAGGCCGAGCCGTACCTCGCGGGCGGCGGCGCGAGCCGCCGGGTCGCACGGCGCACCGACGGGGGAGTGGAGGTGGAGTGGCACGACGGCGCCGCCCGCCACGAGGCCGGCTCGCCCAACGTCATCGGCGCCTACGCCGTCGCCTCGGCCTGCAAGGCGCTGACGGAGGCCGGCTTCGACAGCCTGGTGGCCCGTGAGCAGCGGCTGATCCGCCTGGTGCGGGAGGGCCTCGCCGACGTCCCCGAGGTGCGGATCCTCTCCCTGTTCGGGGACGACGCCCCGCGCGTCGGCGTGATCTCCTTCGTGGTCGAGGGCTGGAACAGCTCCCACTTCGCCGCCGCGCTCTCCGCCGAGTACGGCATCGGCGTGCGCGACGGGCTGTTCTGCGCCCATCCGCTGGTGCGCACCCTGCTGGGCAGCGACCCCCGCACGCAGGGCGAGTGCGGCGCCCCCGAGGCCGCGCCCGGTGAGAGGTCCCTCAACGCCGTCCGCATCAGCTTCGGCGCGGGCACGCCGGACGAGCACGTGGCGCGGTTCGTGGCGGCGGTGCGGGAACTGGTGCGCGACGGCGCGAAGTGGCGGTACCGCACGGAGGACGGCCGCTGCGTCCCCGCGGTGTGACCCCGGGTCCTTCGGCGAGGCGGCGTCCGGGCGGTCGGGTCAGGAGTCCAGCCCGATGGCGAACGCCGCCTCCAGGTCGTGCTGTGAGTAGGTGCGGAACGCCACGTGCGTGTCGGTGGCCTCGACACCGGGGATCTTGCTGATCCGCCCGGGGATGATCTCCGCGAGGTCCTCGTGCCGGCGCACCCGGACCATGGCGATCAGGTCGTACGTGCCCGTGACGGAGAAGACCTCGCTCACGCACTCCAGCGAGGCGATCCGCTCGGCGATCTCGGGGATCCGGTCCACGCTGGTCTTGATGAGGACGATCGCGGTGATCACGGCTGGTTCTCTCCCTCGGGGGCCGGAGCAGGGGTGACCTTCACTCTAGTGGGCCGCCCGTACCTCGCCCACGCGTAGGCGAAGCCCAGCCCGAAGCCGATGACGTGGGCCAGGTAGGCCACCCCCGGGCCCTGGCCGGCCTGTCTGGCGGCCAGCCACTGCAGGGCCGCCCAGAACGGCAGCACCACCCACGCGGGCAGCCGCAGCGGCAGGAAGAACAGGAACGGGAAGAGGCTGGTCACCCGGGCCCGCGGGAACAGATACAGAAACGCCCCCAGGACCGCCGAGATGGCGCCCGAGGCCCCCACCAGCGTCTGCCCGGAATCGGCGTGGGCGGCGGCGTAGCCCAGCAGGGCCAGGTAGCCGCAGCCCAGGTAGAACAGCGTGAACTGAGTGCGGCCCATCCGCTCCTCGGTCATCGCCCCGAAGACGTGGAGGAAGAGCATGTTGCCCAGCAGATGCACCCAGCTGCCGTGCACGAACAGGGCCGTCGCGGGGGTCAGGGCGGCCCGTGGAGCCCCGGAGAACAGCTCGGCGGGGATCACCCCCCAGCGCTGGAAGTAGGACCGCTGGGCGAGCAGCAGCGCGTTCCCGCTGCCGTAGAAAGGAGTGAGGCCCGAGGCCGGGCCGAGCACGAACACGAGACAGCACAGGACGACCAGCGCACTCGTCGCCGGCGCCGGCATGGTCCGTACCGCCCTGAGGGCCCTGACCGTCCGGGCCGCCACCGCGTTCCTGTACCCGCTCATGTGCACAGAGCATGGCGTACCAGGACGCATCGGCATGGACCGCCTCGCCGCCGTGGACACCCGGGCGGCGAGTGCTCACCAGGCCGTAGGGTTACGAGCCGGCGCTCCAGGGAAGCTGGCGCGTCACGGACACTGGAAGGAAGGCGAACAGGTCGCGATGACGGTTCCCCTGCCGACCGCCACCACCCGGTGGCGCTGCACCCTCTGTGGCAACCTCACCCGCTTCGACGTGACGCGCTCGTCGAAGGTCGTCGAGTACGTACACCTGGACCTGGCCGGAGAGCCCACGGTCGAGGAGCGCGAGGTGGTCAGTGAGACCATCGAATCGGTGCGCTGCCGCTGGTGCAACGCCGTGGACAAGGTGGAACTCGTGGACAGGCCGGGCGCCGGCTCCTGAGCGGAGCGGGCCCCGCACAGGTGATCCCCCACCGGGGGTCCCGCAAGCATTGGGGTGACGGATGGTGGAGACACAAGGCGGGGAGCCGGACGACGGCGCCGCTGAGGTGCTCGACCGTCCGCTGCCCGACGGGGTGCGCCGCCGGGTCGTGCAGATCATTGCCGACGCCTTCGGCCGCCTGACGGTCGCCGAGCTGCCCGCACAGCTGCGGCAGTACGCCCGGTTCGCCCCCAACCGCAGGGCCAAGTTCGCGGGCAACGCCATGGCGGCGGCGCTGGAGACCGACACGCTGTTCCGGCAGCGCGTCGGGGAGAAGTTCAGAGAGGTCCAGCCGGAACTGTGCGGCGCCCTGGACTCCGGCTCGCCGCCCGCGGCCGCGGAGCCGCTCGACGTGGCGGCCGCGGCCTATGTGCTGCGCCCCGCGGGCTGGGTGAAGCTGGTGACCGCCGCCGGCGAGGAGGCCCAGCGCGCGCACGCCGAGCGCGTCGACGAGGAGAGCCGGGCCGAGCTGGAGCGGCTGCGCGCGCAGCTCGACGCGGCCCGCGAGCAGACGCGCACCGAGACCGAACGGCTGCGCGCCGAACTGGACTCGGCCAAGAAGGAGACCGAGTCGCTGCACCGCAAGCTGCGCGCCGCGCTCAGCGACGTCAAGCGCGGTGAGGCCGCCCTGCGCAAGGCGCGTGCCGAGACGGAGGCCCTGCGCGCCGAGGGGCAGGCGCAGGTGTCGGCCGCCGACAGCGAGACCCGGCGGCTCAAGGCCCGCCTGGGCGAGGCCGAGGCCGCCCTGGAGGCCACCCGCAGAGCGGCCCGCGAGGGACGCAGCGTCGAGGACATGCGGGTCCGGTTGCTGCTGGACACCATGCTGGACGCGGCCCAGGGGCTGCGCCGTGAACTGGCCCTGCCGCCGGTGTCCGTCCGGCCCGCCGAGACGGTGGACGCGGTCGAACCGGGACGGATGACGCCGAAGGACATCGCCGCCCGCGCCCTGTCCGAGCACGACCCCGCGATCCTCGACCAGTTGCTGGCGCTGCCCCAGGCCCATCTGGTCGTGGACGGCTACAACGTCACCAAGACCGGCTATCCGCAGATGCCGCTGGAGAAGCAGCGGCTCCGGCTGCTCGGGCAGCTCTCGCAGCTCGCCGCGCAGACCGGCGCCGAGGTCACCTGTGTCTTCGACGGGGCCGAGCTGGCCGCGCCGGTGCTGCTCGCGCCGCCGCGCGGCGTGCGGGTGCTGTTCTCCAAACCGGGTGTCACCGCAGACGAGTTGATCCGTCAGCTGGTGCGGGCCGAGCCGCCCGGCCGGCCGGTCATCGTCGTCTCCACCGACCGTGAGGTGGCCGACGGCGTCGCCCGGGCGGGGGCGCGCCCGGTGGCCTCGCTGGTGCTCCTGAAGCGCCTCTCACGCGGCTGAGTCCGCCCTGAAGCGCCTCCTCACCCCGCTGAGCCCACTTCTGTGCGGCCTCTTGTTCCGCTGAGCCCTTTCTGGCGTGAAGCGACGGCACCCCTTCCGTGCGATGCAAAACGGACATAAGGCGATCAGCGCATCAATCGCAACGTAGAGGTTTAACGCCTGAATTGACGGAACCGTCACGCAACGTAGCGTCAACCGTGTCTTACGCCCGGTGAGTTGTGTGCAAAGAATGCATGCTGTGATGGGATTTTTTGCTGTGAGGATTTGAATTCATCACGATGAGGTCACTAGGGTCTGGGCTCGAACCTCCAAGCGGGTGATCGCTCAGAAGAAGGAGCTCGCTTTCGTGGCCTCCCACCGTCGACCCAAACAGCCGAGCCGTGCGCGTGTGACCGTGCTCACCACCGCAGCTGCTGCCGCCGTTGCCATCAGTGCGCAGGCGGCCAACGCGGCACCGAGCGCGAAGCCGAGCAAGGACGAGGTGAAGTCCAAGGTCGACAAGCTCTACGAGCAGGCGGAGCAGGCCACCGAGAAGTACAACGGGGCCAAGGAGAAGCAGGAGAAGCTCCAGAAGGAGATCTCCACCATCCAGGACAACGTGGCCCGCGGTCAGCAGGACCTCAACAAGCTGCGTGACAGCCTGGGTTCGCTCGCGGCCGGCCAGTACCGCTCCGGCGGCATCGACCCGTCCGTGCAGCTCTTCCTCTCCTCCGACCCGGACAGCTACCTGGACAAGGCCTCCACGCTCGACCAGTTGAGCGGCCAGCAGGTCGACGCGCTGAAGAAGATCCAGGACAAGCAGCGCGAACTCGCCCAGGAGCGCGCCGAGGCCACCGAGAAGCTCAAGGACCTCGCCGCCACCCGCACCGAGCTGGGCAAGAAGAAGAACGAGGTCAAGGCGAAGCTCGCCGAGGCGCAGAAGCTGCTCAACACCCTCACGGCGAAGGAGAAGGCCGACCTCGCCGCCGCCGACAAGGCCCGCGCCACCCGCGCCAGCGAGCGCGCCGCGATGGGCAACACGGCCCCCGCCTCCGGCCGGGCCGGCGCCGCCTTCGCCGCCGCCCAGAGCAAGACCGGCTCTCCGTACGTCTACGGCGCCACCGGCCCCTCCTCCTTCGACTGCTCGGGCCTGACGTCCTGGGCCTACGCCCAGGCCGGGGTCGCCATCCCGCGCACCTCGCAGGCACAGGCGAACGCCGGCACCCGCATCTACTCGCAGAGCCAGCTCCAGGTCGGCGACCTGGTCCTGTTCTACGGCGACCTGCACCATGTCGGCCTCTACGCGGGCAACGGCCAGGTGCTGCACGCTCCGCGCACCGGGACCGTCGTGCGCTACGAGTCGATCAACAACATGCCCTTCCAGTTCGGCGTCCGCGTCTGAGTCTCCTCCCAGCCTCCCGGCGCCCCACTCGGCGCCGCCCGAACGAGCGAATCGCACCAACCCGCGTTTGACCCCTCGCCCCGCCCCTGACCTGCGTCGGAGGCGGGGCGCGGTGCTGTGCGCCCGTCGAGGTGCGCGGCCGGGGCGGGTGCGCGGGGCTAGTGTCGGCGCCGTTTCCCTCACCGCCGGGACCCGACCCGCGACCCGGCACCCGGGGAAGCTGCCCGTGTTGCCCAGTGGAGGGAGTTCGGCTTCCCGTGAGGTCCCATCGCCGCCTTGCACCGTCCGGGTTCGTCCGGGGCGCCGGCGCCGCCCGCGCCGCCTTCACCGTGATGTCCGCCGCGGCCGCCGTTCTCGGCGCCCTGCCGGCCGGCCCGGCCGCCGCCGAGCCGCACGACGGCGCCCGCTCCGAACTCGACCGCCTCTACCAGGAGGCGGAGAAGGCGACCGAGGCCTTTGACAAGGCGGGCGAGCGCGCCGGCCTGCTGCACCGGCAGGTCCGCGACTCCCAGGACCGCATCGCCCGGCAGCAGCAGCGCGTCAACACCCTCAGGGAATCGCTCGGTTCCCTCGTCGGCGCCCAGTACCGCTCCGGCGGCCTCGACCCGTCCCTCGCCCTGCTGTTCTCCGACGACCCGGCCGACTACCTCGACAAGGCGAGCACGCTCGACCGGATCGGCGCCCACCAGGCCGGCGAACTGCGGAACCTGCGGCAGGCGCTGCGGGAACTCGCCCAGGAGCGCGCCGAGGCCACCCACGCCCTCACCGAACTCCAGAAGGCGCGCAGGGCCGTCGTCACGCACAAGCGGGCCGTCGAGCAGAAGCTGGCCCGGGCCCGGACACTGCTCAACTCCCTGTCCCCGTCCGAGCGCGCGGCCTACGAACGGGCCTCCCGCGCCGGCCGCGACGACCTCCTGTCCGGTCTCTCCGGGCTCGACGGCCCGGCGGCCTCCGCCCGCGCGGCCGCCGCCGTGGCCGCGGCCCGCTCCGCGCTCGGCCGCCCGTACGTCTGGGGCGCCAACGGCCCCTCGGGCTTCGACTGTTCGGGCCTGATGCAGTGGGCGTACGCCCAGGCGGGGGTGCATCTGCCGCGCACCTCGCAGGAGCAGCGCCATGCCGGACGGCGGATCCCGCTGTCCCAGGCGCGCCCCGGCGACCTCGTCGTCTACCGGTCGGACGCCGGCCACGTCGGGATGTACGTCGGCCACGGCAGGGTCATCCACGCGCCCTACCCGGGCGCACCCGTGCGCTACGACCCGGTCGGCATGATGCCGATCTCCTCGGTCACCAGGGTCTGATCCTCTCGGTCAGGAAGGTCGGATGTCCTCGGTCACGAGGGTCTGACGGCGGCGTCCCGGCGCCGTACCATCGGGAAGTGGCTGGTCGAAGGCGGGTGTCGAGATCCTCGATGGCGGCGGTGTGCCTGCTGCTCGCCTCGCTGACGGCGTGCGGCGGCCAGACCGCCGCCGGCACGGCCCGGGACCAGGTGCAGCGGCTGCTCGACCGGCGCGCGGCCGCCGTGCTGCACCACGATCCCGCCGCCTTCGCCGCCACCGGCTACCGTGCGCCGTACCCGAACCTGAGGGCCGTGCCCTTCGCGGCCTGGTCCTACCGCGTCACCGCGCTGCGCCGCACCGGCCGGGGGGCCGTGGCCGACGCCGAACTGCGCTACCGGCTCACCGGCTACGACCGGGCGTCCGTCACCGCCGGCCGCACCCTGACCCTGGCCACCAAGGCCGACGGCACGTGGTACGTGGTCTCCGAGCGGCCCGCGCGCAAGGCCGCCCAGCAACTGTGGGACCAGGGCCCGGTGTCGGTGATCCGGGGACACAGCACCGTCGTCCTCGGGGTCGGCCAGAGCGGCGGGACCCTGCGCGGCTACGCGGACCTGGCCGACCGGGCGGTGCCCGCCGTCTCCCAGGCCTGGGGCACGGACTGGGGCCGCCGCGTCGTCGTCCTCGTCCCCAAGTCCCTCGACGACATGGCCGGACTGCTCGGCTCGCCCGCCTCCGAGTACCGGGGGATCGCGGCCGTCACCACCGGTGAGGCGGGCGGCGGCGGGCAGGCCCCGGCGGACCGTATCATCCTCAACCCCGACGCGTACGGCATGCTCGGCACGCTCGGCCGGCAGGTCGTCCTCACCCACGAGACCACCCATGTCGCCACCCGGGCCCACACCGACCCGGCCACCCCGCTGTGGCTGTCCGAGGGCTACGCCGACTGGGTCGGCTACCGGAACTCCGGTCGGACCCCGGACCAGGCCGCGCCGGAACTGGAGCACGCGGTGGCCGAGGGACAGGTGCCGTCCGCGCTGCCCGCCGACCAGGACTTCGGCTTCGCCGGGGACGCCGGCCGGCTCGCCCGGGCCTACGAGGGCGGCTGGATGGCCTGCCTGATGATCGCCGACCGCTGGGGCGAGCGGAAACTGGACGACTTCTACCGGGCCGTCGGCGCGCACCGGCAGCGCGCGGGCGCGGTCGAGGACGCCCTGAGGACCGTGCTGGGCACCGACCTGGAGGCGTTCACCGGGCAGTGGCAGGGGTACTTGCGCACGCGGCTGGGGTGAGCCGGGACGACTGGGTACGGCCGTCCGGGGCGGTGGGAGCGGATTGGATAGGGTCGGCGGCGATGCACAAGACCCTCATCGTGACCAACGACTTCCCGCCCCGGCCGGGCGGCATCCAGGCGTTCCTGCACAACATGGCGCTGCGGCTGGACCCGGACCGGCTGGTCGTCTACGCCTCCACCTGGAAGCGGAGCCGGGAGGGCGTCGAGGCCACGGCCGCCTTCGACGCCGAGCAGCCGTTCACCGTCGTACGGGACCGTACGACGATGCTGCTGCCCACACCGGCGGCGACCCGCCGCGCCACCGGGCTGCTGCGCGAGCACGGATGCACGTCGGTGTGGTTCGGGGCGGCGGCGCCGCTCGGGCTGATGGCGCCCGCGCTCCGACGGGCGGGCGCTCGGCGGCTGGTGGCCACCACGCACGGGCACGAGGCCGGGTGGGCGCAGCTGCCCGCCGCACGCCGGCTGCTGCGGCGCATCGGGGAGTCGACGGACACGATCACCTACCTCGGCGAGTACACCCGCTCCCGGATCGCCACCGCGCTGACCCCTCGGGCGGCGGCGCGGATGGTGCAGCTGCCGCCCGGCGTGGACGAGAAGACCTTCCATCCGGCCTCCGGCGGTGACGAGGTGCGGGCCCGGCTCGGGCTCACCGACCGGCCGGTGGTCGTGTGTGTCTCCCGGCTGGTGCGGCGCAAGGGGCAGGACACCCTGATCCGGGCCATGCCCCGGATCCTGGCCGCCGAGCCGGAGACGGTGCTGCTGATCGTCGGCGGGGGTCCGTACGAGAAGGACCTGCGCTTGCTCGCGGCGGAGACCGGGGTGGCGGGCTCGGTGCGCTTCACCGGCCCCGTGCCCTGGTCCGAGCTGCCCGCGCACTACGGCGCCGGTGACGTCTTCGCCATGCCCTGCCGCACCCGGCGCGGCGGGCTCGACGTCGAGGGCCTGGGCATCGTCTACCTGGAGGCGTCGGCGACCGGGCTGCCCGTCGTCGCCGGGGACTCCGGCGGCGCGCCGGACGCGGTGCTCGACGGCGAGACCGGTTGGGTCGTGCGCGGCGGCTGCCCCGAGCAGGCCGCCGACCGCATCGTCACCCTCCTCGGCGACGCCGCCCTGCGTCGCCGCATGGGCGAGCGGGGCCGCCGGTGGGTCGAGGAGAGATGGCGCTGGGACCTGCTGGCGGACCGCCTGGAGGAGCTGCTGTAGCGGCCGGGAGGGGCGGCCCGGCGGCCGGAGGGCGGGTCCGGCGCCGCCCAGCGGTCCCGGCGGCCCGGCAGCGGCCGGCTGCGCCGGGCCCCCGCGGACCTACTTCGCGTAGATCGCCTCGATGTCGTGGGCGAAGTCCTTGGCCACCACGTTCCGCTTGAGTTTCAGGGACGGGGTGAGGTGGCCCGACTCCTCGGTGAACTGGCTGGACAGGACGCGGAACTTACGGACCGACTCCGCCTTGGACACCGCGGCGTTGCCGTCGTCGACGGCCGTCTGGAGGGCGGCGAGCAGATCCGGGTCCTCACGCAGCGACGCCGGGGTGGAGCCCGCCGGCTTGCCGTGCTCGGCGGCCCAGCGGCCCAGGAACTCCTCGTCGAGGGTGATCAGCGCGCCCACGAACGGCCGTCCGTCGCCCACCACCATGCACTCCGCGACCAGCGCGTGCGCCCGGATGCGGTCCTCCATCACGGCCGGGGCGACGTTCTTGCCGCCCGCGGTGACGATGATCTCCTTCTTGCGGCCGGTGATCCGCAGATAGCCGTCCTCGTCGAGGGTGCCGATGTCACCGGTGTGGAACCAGCCGTCGGCCAGCGCCTCGGCCGTGGCGCCCGGGTTGTTCCAGTACTCCTTGAACAGGTGCTCGCCGTGCAGCAGCACCTCGCCGTCGTCGGCGATGCGAACCACCGAGCCGGGCAGCGGCTGCCCGACCGTGCCGATCTTCTGCCGGTCCCAGGGGTTGAACGCGGTCGCCGCGCAGGACTCGGTCAGGCCGTATCCCTCCAGCACCGTGAAGCCGATGCCGCGGAAGAAGTGGCCGAGCCGCTCACCGAGCGGCGCGCCACCGGAGATGGCGTACTCGCCGCGCCCGCCGAGCACCGCGCGCAGCTTGCTGTAGACCAGCTTGTCGAACGTCTTGTGCTTGATCCGCAGGCCCAGCGACGGACCCGCCGGGGTGTCCAGCGCCTTGCTGTACGCGATCGCCGTGTCGGCGGCCTTGTCGAAGATCTTGCCCTTGCCGTCCGCCTGCGCCTTGGCGCGCGCCGAGTTGTACACCTTCTCGAACACGCGCGGGACGCCCAGTATCAGCGTCGGGCGGAACGCGGCCAGCTCGTCGGTGAGGTTCTTGATGTCCGGGACGCAGCCCAGCTTGATCGGCGCCATCATCGGGGCGATCTGGACCAGCCGGCCGAAGACGTGCGCGAGGGGCAGGAACAGCAGGACGGAGCACTCGCCGGTGCGGAACAGCGGCCGCAGCCGCTCCACCACGTTCCCGCACTCGGCGAAGAAGCTGCGGTGGGTGAGCACACAGCCCTTGGGACGGCCGGTGGTCCCGCTGGTGTACACGATGGTCGCGGGGTCGTCGGCCTTCGCCAGCGAGCTGCGCTCCTCGACCGAGGCGTCGCTGATCCCGCTCCCGGCGCGGCCCAGCTCCTCGACGGCGCCGGCCTCGATCTGCCAGACGTTCTTCAGGGCGGGCAGGCTCTGGCGCACCGACTCGACGGCGGCGGCGTGCGCGTTGGTCTCCACCACGCAGGCGGTCGCGCCCGAGTCGCTGAGGATCCACTGGACCTGCTCCGGCGAGCTGGTCTCGTACACCGGCACGGTGATGGCGCCCGCGCTCCAGATCGCGAAGTCCAGCAGCGTCCACTCGTACCGCGTACGGGACATCAGTCCCACCCGGTCGCCCGGCTGGATGCCGGAGGCGATCAGCCCCTTGGCCGCGGCGTGCACCTCGGCCAGGAACGCCCGCGCGGTGACGTCCTGCCAGACACCGCCCACCTTCCGTGCGATCACGGCCACGTCGGGGTACTGCGTGGCGTTTCTGCGGACGATGTCGGTCAGATTGCCGTCCGCAGGGACCTCGTACAAAGCCGGAAGGCTGAACTCGCGCAAGACTGCTGCTCCTCATAGGGCGCCGGCGCCACGACGTTGTGTGATGCGACGGTGCGGTCCAAGGTCGAATCTGCTGCCCAGGGCTTCGCCAGGAGCCGCTTCGGGCTCATGGTTGAAATCCAGAGCACGACTGGACTGCCCGGAGGTTACCCGCCGGTATGGCTTTTTCGACAGGGGGTCCCTGCGAGATGTTCGCTGCGTCACACGATGGGTGTTTCTTCGCGCACAGTAGTAGACCGACTCAACAACTGGCCAGTAACAAGGAGCTCGGCCGTGACTGTTCACAACAGTGCCGCTCCCCCTACCCTTGATCGCCATGGCACCCACACCAGAGCTTGACCGCGGGACACGGATCCACGTGGTCAGCGACGTGCACGGCAACGTCCGCGACCTGGCCCGGGCCGGCGAGGGTGCCGACGCGCTGATCTGTCTCGGCGACCTGATCCTCTACCTCGACTACGCGGACCACTCGCGGGGCATCTTCCCCGACCTCTTCGGCACGGAGAACGCCGACCGCATCGTCGAGCTGCGCACCGCGCGCCGTTTCGCCGAGGCACGCGAGTTCGGCGCCCGGCTGTGGGCGGGTATCGACGGCGACCACGCCCAGGTGATCGAACAGGCCGTGCGCAAGCAGTACGCGGAGCTCTTCGCCGCGTTCCCCACCCCCACGTACGCCACCTACGGCAACGTCGACATGCCGCCGCTGTGGAAGGAGTACGCGCACAAGGGGACCACCGTGCTCGACGGGGAGCGGGTGGAGATCGGCGGCCGTGTCTTCGGGTTCGTCGGCGGGGGCCTGCGCACCCCCATGCGCACGCCCTACGAGATCGGCGACGAGGAGTACGCCGCCAAGATCGAGGCCGTGGGCGAGGTCGACGTGCTGTGCACCCACATCCCGCCCGAGGTGCCCGAACTCGTCTACGACACCGTCGCCCGCCGCTTCGAACGCGGCAGCCGCGCCCTCCTGGACGCCATCCGCCGCACCCGCCCCCGCTACGCGCTCTTCGGCCATGTCCACCAGCCGCTGGTACGGCGCATGCGGATCGGCATGACCGAGTGCGTCAACGTAGGGCACTTCGCGGGCACGGGCAGGCCCTGGGTTCTTCGGTGGTGACCGTTCGTGATCGTCGGCGACCGCGCCGGCCGGGTGATCCCTTCGCGCCACCTTCCCGTCATGTCCGCAGGTGGGGGTGGAGTCCGGCGCCCGGCCGCGCGGTAGCCTTCACGCTGCACACACGACCCGACTTCCGGCCCGCATCTGGAGGAGCCACGGCGATGGCGGAACACACCAGCTCGAGCATCACGATCGAGGCGGCACCGGCCGACGTCATGGGGGTGATCGCCGACTTCGCGCGCTACCCCGACTGGACGGGCGAGGTGAAGGAGGCCGAGGTCCTCACGGCCGACGAGCACGGCCGCGCCGAGCAGGTCCGCCTCGTCATGGACGCGGGCGCCATCAAGGACGACCAGACGCTCGCCTACACCTGGACCGGTGACAACGAGGTCTCCTGGACCCTGGTGAAGTCCCAGATGCTGCGCTCGCTCGACGGCTCCTACCTGCTCAAGCCGCTGGGCACGAGCTCGACCGAGGTCACCTACCAGCTCACGGTCGACGTCAAGATCCCGATGCTGGGCATGATCAAGCGCAAGGCCGAGAAGGTCATCATCGACCGCGCCCTGGCAGGTCTGAAGAAGCGCGTGGAGTCCGGCGAGAAGTAGCGCGTGGCGCCGGGCGGACCGCAGCGCACGGCAGGGCGGGAGCCGTGCCGGGGCGCGCGTCCTGACGCCCCGGCCGTGCGCCGGACGAAGGGGCCCGGGCCTCCGGTGGGCGAACGAGTCGCCGGACACGGCTAGCGTTCAGCCTTATGCGCACCCTCCTGATCACCGGCCCGGGCGGCTCCGGTCGCACCACTGTCGCCGCGGCCACCGCGCTGACCGCCGCCCGCCGGGGCACCCCCACCCTCGTCCTCAGTGCCGACCGCACCGACACCCTCGGTGCGGCGCTCGGCACCCCGACGGGCGCCGAGCCGGTGCGGGTCGCGCCGGACCTCACCGCGTGGCGCCCCGACGCCACGGCCGGCTTCCGCGCCGATCTCGCCGCCTTCCAGGACCGCGCGGCAGCCGTCCTCGACGTGCTCGGCGCGGCCCGCCTGGACGCCGAGGAGGTCACCCCGCTGCCCGGTACCGAGGAGCTGGCCCTGCTGCGCGCCCTGCGCGACGCGGCCCTGTCCGAGCGGTTCGAACTGCTGGTCGTCGATCTGCCGCCCGTGCCGCAGGCCCTCGCGCTGCTCGCCCTGCCCGCCGAGCTGCGCCGCTACCTGCGCCGGCTGCTGCCGCCCGAGCGGCAGGCCGCCCGCGCGCTGCGCCCCGTGCTCGGCCGGCTGGCCGGTGTGCCCATGCCGGCCGAGTGGCTGTACGAGACCGCCGCCCGCTGGGACGTGGAGCTGGCCGCCGTGGAGGCCGTCGTCGCCGACCCGGGCACCGCGGTGCGCCTGGTCGCCGAGCCCGGGCCGACGGGCCTGGACGCCGTGCACGGCGCCGCGCTCGGACTGGCCGTGCGTGCCCTGCCCGTGGAGTCGCTGGTCGCCACCCGGGTCCTGCCCGAGGCGCCCGCGGACTCCTGGCTGGCGGGCCCGGTGGCCCAGCAGCGCAAGGCACTGGAGGAGTGGCGGCAGACGTACACCGTCCGCCCGGCCGCCCACCTGGGCCGCGACCCGCGCGGCCGGGACGACCTCACCGCCCTCGCCGTGCCCGCCGCCGACCCGGCGTCCGGCGGCCCGGTCGAGTGGCCGGTCACCGACCGGCTCGCCGAGGACGGCGTGCTGGTGTGGTGCATCCCGCTGCCGGGCGCGGTGCGCGAGGAGCTCGACCTCGTGCGGCGCGGCGAGGAACTCGTGCTCACCGTCGGCCCCTTCCGCCGGATCGTTCCGCTGCCCTCGGCCCTGCGCCGGTGCACGGTCGACGGCGCCGCGCTGCGCGAGGGCGAACTGCGCATCCGGTTCGCCCCGGACCCCGCGCTGTGGCCCCGCGAGAGGTGAAGGGCATCCGCCCGTTCGGGTAACGTCGGAAGGACGAACCGTAGTCAGGAGTCCGCCATGAGCAGCGAAGAGCACACACCCTCCGACGCCGCTCGGGACGACGTCGCTCAGGAGCAGACCGCCGAGCAGACGGCCGAGCGGACCGCCGCCGGGACGCCGCACGCCGGTGACGCCGACGCGTGGGCCACGGCCTGCGCCGAGGACCTCGCGGCGGAGCAGGTCCGGCGCCGCGCGCAGTACGGCCCGCCGCCGGGTTCGGCCGCCGAGGAACTGCGCAAGTTCGTCGACACGGTCGCCGACAAGCTGTCCTCGTTGCAGGCGCCGCTGTTCGGCGCGGTCGCCGGGCCCGCCGCCCAGCAGGTGGTGCGGCAGGTCGTGCAGCAGGCGAAGGCGGCCGTGGAACCCGTCATCGAGCGCAACCCGGACGTCTTCAACCACCTGGCGGCGGCCGGTGGCGAGCTTTTGGCCGCCTACCGCTCGGCCGTCGAGGCCCAGGAGCACCGCTGGACGACGCGTGCGAGCGGCCTGGACGACGACCTCCGGGACGGCCTGCGCGACGGCGACGACCGCCGTGACCGGGGCGAGGGCACCGGCGGCGGGGAGCGCATCGACCTGGACTGACCGTCCCGGTGTCCCCGACCGGCCGTCCTGCCGCGGCGTCCGGCCTGCCCAGCGGGTGGACGACGCGAATCGGACGGCAGGGCCTCGGGTACGGTTGGCCGTAGCGGGGCTCGACCGAAACTGAGGGATTCATGGGACTCACCATCGGCGTCGACATCGGCGGCACGAAGATCGCGGCCGGCGTGGTCGACGAGGAAGGCAACATCCTCTCGACCTTCAAGGTGCCGACCCCCACCACGCCCGAGGCCATCGTGGACTCCATCGCCTCGGCGGTGGAGGGCGCACGCGCGGGGCACGAGATCGTCGGCGTGGGCATCGGCGCCGCCGGTTACGTCAACCGGCAGCGCTCGACGGTCTACTTCGCCCCCAACATCCACTGGCGCAACGAACCGCTCAAGGAGAAGGTCGAGGCGCGCGTCGGCCTCCCGGTCGTCGTGGAGAACGACGCGAACGCCGCGGCCTGGGGCGAGTACAAGTTCGGCGCCGGCAAGGGCCACCGCAACGTCATCTGCATCACGCTCGGCACCGGCCTCGGCGGCGGCATCATCATCGGCAACAAGCTGCGCCGCGGCCACTTCGGCGTGGCCGCCGAGTTCGGTCACATCCGCATGGTGCCGGACGGCCTGCTGTGCGGCTGCGGCTCGCAGGGCTGCTGGGAGCAGTACGCCTCCGGCCGCGCGCTCGTGCGGTACGCCAAGCAGCGCGCCAACGCCACCCCGGAGAGCGCCCAGGTGCTGCTGGCCCTCGGCAACGGCACCCCCGAGGGCATCGAGGGCAAGCACATCTCGATGGCCGCCCGCCAGGGCTGCCCCGTCGCGGTCGACTCCTATCGCGAGCTGGCCCGCTGGGTCGGCGCCGGCCTCGCCGACCTGGCCTCCCTCTTCGACCCGTCCGCCTTCATCGTCGGCGGCGGCCTGTCCGACGAAGGCGAGCTGGTCCTGGACCCGATCCGCAAGTCCTACAAGCGCTGGCTGGTCGGCGGGAACTGGCGCCCGGTCGCGGACGTGCTGGCCGCCCAGCTCGGCAACAAGGCCGGCCTGGTGGGCGCGGCCGACCTCGCCCGGGAGCCCGACCCGATCATGTGAGACGCCCGTGCGGCACAGGGGCGCGGGGAGCGGCGCGACGGGCCACGACGGACCGGCGGTCGCCCACGGACCTCGCGCCCCGGTCCTGGGCGTACATTGATCCACATGGCGCTGCTTCCCAACTCCCGCACCGAGCCCGACGGTTCCGCCGTCATCCGCGTCCTGACCTACAACATCCGGTCCCTGCGGGACGACACCGACGCCCTCGCCCGGGTGATCAGGGCCTGCGCACCCGACCTCGTCCTCCTCCAGGAGGCGCCCCGGTTCTTCCGCTGGCGCAAGAAGCTGGCGCGCCTGGCGCGGGAGTCGGACCTGGTGGTCCTCACCGGGGGCGCCACGGCCGCGGGGCCGGCGCTGCTGTGCTCGCTGCGGGCCACCGTCGAGCGGACCGAGGACGTGCTGCTGCCGCTCACCCCGGGGATGCACCGCAGGGGCCTGGCCACGGCGGTCGTCCGGTTCGGCGGCGCCCGGCTCGGTGTGCTCGGCTGCCACCTCTCGCTCGACCGCGCCGAGCGGTACGAGCAGGGCGGCATGCTCCTGGACCGGCTGGCCGGGATGGGCGTCGAGCACGCGATCGCGGGGGGCGACATCAACGAGGGACCGGACGGCCCCACGTTCCGCCGTCTGGCCGCCACCCTCCAGGACGCCCGGGCCGCGGCCCCCTGGGGCGGCGACCTCACCTGGAAGGCCACCGGGCCGGACCGCCGCATCGACGCGATCTTCGCCACCCCCGGCATCGAGGTCCTCGCCTGCGGCGTCCCCCACGACCACCCCGGAGTGACCGAACAGGACCTCCGGTCGGCCACCGACCACCTCCCGGTCCTGGCCGCTCTCAGGCTCCCGACGGCCCCGTAGCCCCTCGGCCCGGCCCCGGCGGTCCGGGACGCCGAGCCCCGTCGTCCCGGGGCGCGGTCCCCGCGGCCGCCGCGGTGGCGGTCCGCGCCACTGCCTACACCACCGCCCCGCGGCCCGGGTCGTCCTCGTCGTCGTCGCCGGGCTTCATACGGGCCACCAGGGTCACGACGCCGCCGAGGAACCCACCGATGCTGAGGGTGGTCAGCCACCAGGTCATGTCCCAGCCGAGCAGCACGGCCAGCAGGAGCAGCACCGGGCCGCCGGTGACGCCCAGCCACGCGAACTTCGCGGTCGCGTCCGCCTCGGGCAGCGGAGGCGGCTCCGGGGGCACGAAATGGCCCTCGCCGTCCTCGCCGAGGTCGTTCTCGGACGGCTCGCGCGGCGAGTAGTCGCGCGGGCCGGCGACGCCCGGTGCGAAGGAGACGGAGCTGCCGAGCGGCGGCGTGGCCGAGGCCGGCTCGCCCTCCTCCTTCGGCCGCTTCGACCGGGGGGGTTCGTCGTCCTCGCCCGGCATGTCCGGCAGCATCAGGTTCTCGATCGGCCGGAACGGCCGCGTGCCCGGCGGGTCCGGAGGCTCCTCGCCGTATCCGGCGACGATCGCCGCCCAGGCGGCCTCCTCGTCGAACGGGGTGCCGCCTTCCTGCCCGTCCGGCTCGTCGGATCCGGCCGCCTCGGACGCCGGCTTCACCGGCTCGACCGGCTCGCGGTTCTCGCGGCCCTCGCGGTCGGAGTCGTGCTCAGCCACCTGCCGCCGTCCCTTCCTTGCCGACACTGGGTGCGATCCGGCCGATGAAGCCGAAGCTCTCCGCGAAGATCCGGTCCGCGTCGTTGTCCAACGTCGCGACGTGGTAGCTGTGTTCCAGCAGCACCTCGGTGACGTCCACGGAGGAGACCCGGCTGAGGATCCGCGCGGAGTCGGCCGGCGGCACCACATGGTCCTGGGGGCTGCGCAGCAGCAGCAGCGGCTGCGTGACCTGCGGGAGCTCGCCGTCGACCAGCCGGAAGAAGGCCCTGAGCGAGTGCGCGCAGTGCAGCGGCACCCGGTCGTAGCCCAGTTCCGCGCTGTCCGCCTTGGCGATGTCGCTGGCGATGCCCTTCGTGGTGCGCACCAGGCGCCGGGCCACGGGCAGGGCGTACGCGGACAGGCCGTGCACCTTGTTCGCCGGGTTGACCACCACGACCCCGGCGACCGCGTCCCCGTGCCGCGCCGCCAGCCGGAGCGCGAGTGCGCCGCCCATGGACAGTCCGGCCACGAACACGTGCGCGCACCGCTCGCGCAGGGCGCGCAGTTCGCGGTCCGCCTCCGCGTACCAGTCCTGCCACCCCGTGATCGCCATGTCCTCCCAGCGTGTCCCGTGCCCGGGCAGCAGCGGGAGCGAGACCGTCAGGCCGCGCTCGGCGAGGTACTCGGCCCAGGGACGCAGCGACTGGGGGGAACCGGTGAAGCCGTGGCAGAGGAGGACGCCGACCTCCCCGCCCTCATGGCGGAACGGCTCGGCTCCGGGGAGGACCGGCACGTCGGTCTCCTGTTCGTGGAATCGGCTCGGCACGTCGATGACAGGTACTTCACCGTACGCGACGGCATTGACACCGACCAGGGCCGTCGGCTCCTTCGGCACCGGTTGGGGTTATGGTCTGATCGACACACACAGGAGGCAGTCGGTTGTTCTACGGCACGATGAAGGTCGCCATCGGGGGGCCGCTGAAGCTCGCCTTCAGGCCCTGGGCGGAGGGCCTGGAGAACATTCCGGCCGAGGGCCCCGCCATTCTGGCGAGCAACCACCTGTCGTTCTCGGACTCGTTCTTCCTGCCCGTGATCCTCGACCGCAAGATCACCTTCATCGCCAAGGCCGAGTACTTCACCACGCCCGGAGTGAAGGGCCGGCTCACCGCGGCGTTCTTCAAGGGCGTCGGTCAACTCCCCGTGGACCGCTCCGGCGCGCGCGGCGCGGGCGAGGCGGCGATCAAGAGCGGCATCGAGGTGCTGGAGCGCGGCGAGCTGTTCGGGATCTATCCCGAGGGCACCCGCTCGCCCGACGGCCGCCTGTACCGCGGCAAGCCGGGCGGTCTGGCCCGCGTGGCGCTGGCCACCGGCGCGCCCGTCATCCCGGTCGCCATGATCGACACGGAGAAGATCCAGCCCCCGGGGAAGGTCGTTCCCAAGCTGATGCGTCCGGGCATCCGGATCGGCAAGCCGCTGGACTTCACCCGCTACCAGGGCATGGAGCAGGACCGCTTCGTGCTGCGCGCGCTGACCGACGAGGTCATGTACGAGATCATGAAGCTGTCGGGGCAGGAGTACGTCGACATCTACGCGACCGCCGCCAAGCGGCAGATCGCGGAGGCGGCCAAGGCGGAGAAGGACGCGGAAAAGGCGGCGAAGGCCGCCCTCGCCCAGGCCGCGAAGGAGCAGGCCGCGAAGGAGCAGGCCGAGAAGGACCAGGCCGAGGGGGAGAAGAAGGCGCAGTGACGCGGTAGGGGCGGAAGGCGCAGAACGGGACGGGCGGACCGCACAGCCGGCGGTCCAGGACCAAGGGGGGGCATGCCCGGGCGCGAGCGTGTCATGAGAATGTCGGTCGAGCAGCCCATGTGGCGTGCGCTCGCCGGCTACCGCGTGCTGACGATGCTCTACGCGGTCGGCCTGTTCGCCACCGCCTACGACCGCTTCCCGCGCCCCTGGGTCGCCGTCGCCTACTACTGCGTGCTGTGCGTGTGGACCCTCGCCACCCTGCCCAGGGTCGCGAACGCGGCGAGCTGCACCAAGCGGTTCCTCGCCGTCGACCTCGCCGTCGCGGTGACCGGCATCCTCCTCACGCCCCTGGCCGACACCCAGGCGCGGATCGCGGACGGCGGCCCGACCCTGTCGTCGATCTGGACCGCCGGCTCCGTCCTCGCCTTCGCCCTCAAGGGCGGCTGGCGCTGGGCGGCCCTCGCCTCCACCGCGGTCGCCGCCGCCAATCTCGTCGAGCGCGGCGCCCCGGCCCGCGACACCGTGCACAACGTGATCCTGGTCTGGGTCGCCTCGATCGCCATCGGCTACGTCGTCGAGGTCGCCCGTGCCTCCGAACGCACCCTCGCCCGCGCCCTGGAGATCGAGGCCGCGACCCGCGAGCGGGAGCGGCTCGCCCGGGACATCCACGACGGCGTGCTCCAGGTGCTGGCCATGGTGCAGCGGCGCGGCGCGGTCATCGGCGGCGAGGCGGCGGAGCTGGGCCGGCTGGCGGGGGAGCAGGAGGTGGCGCTGCGCACGCTGGTCTCCGGTGGACTGGTCCCCGTCTCCCGGGTCTCGCGGGACGCGGCCGACGGAGCGGTCGTACGGATCGTGGACGACGGGACGGACGAGGACGGCGAGGAGCAGGACGGGAGCGGCCCCGTCGACCTCCGCTCCCTGCTGGCCCGCTGGGCCGGCTCCCGGGTCAGCCTCGCCGAGCCCGGCGCCCCGGTACCGCTGCCACCGGCGGTCGCCCGGGAGCTGGCCGCGGCCGTCGGTGCCGCGCTGGACAACGTGCGCCGGCACGCGGGCGAGGACGCGCGGGCCTGGATCCTCGTCGAGGACGAACCGGACGGCGTGTTCGTGACCGTCCGGGACGACGGGCCCGGCATCCCCGAGGGCCGGCTCGCCCAGGCCGAGGGCGAGGGCCGGCTCGGCGTCGCCCAGTCGATCAAGGGCCGGCTGCGCGACATCGGCGGCACCGCCGAGCTGATCTCGGTGCCCGGCCAGGGCACCGAGGTCGAGCTGAAGGTCCCCAGGAACCAGAAGAAGACGAGAGCGGAGAGCAGATGAGCGCACAGCAGGACCCGATCAAGGTCATGGTGGTCGACGACCACCCCATGTGGCGGGACGCCGTCGCCCGCGACCTGAGCGAGTCCGGCTTCGAGGTGGTCGCCACCGCGGGCGACGGCGAGCAGGCGGTGCGCCGCGCCCGGGCCGCCGCCCCCGACGTGCTCGTCCTGGACCTCAACCTGCCCGCCAAGCCCGGCGTGCAGGTCTGCAAGGAACTCGTCGCCGTCAACCCGGCGCTGCGGGTCCTGGTGCTGTCCGCGAGCGGGGAGCACGCCGATGTGCTGGAGGCCGTGAAGTCCGGGGCCACGGGCTACCTGCTGAAGTCGGCCTCCACCGAGGAACTGCTGGACGCGGTGCGCCGTACCGCGGTCGGCGACCCGGTGTTCACTCCCGGTCTGGCCGGCCTGGTCCTCGGCGAGTACCGCCGCCTGGCCGCCGAGCCCGCTCCCGCCTCCGGGGCCGGTGCCGACGAGCCGAAGGCGCCGCGGCTCACCGAGCGTGAGACCGAGGTGCTGCGCCTGGTCGCCAAGGGCCTGAGCTACAAGCAGATCGCCGAGCGCCTGGTGATCTCCCACCGCACGGTCCAGAACCATGTGCAGAACACCCTCGGCAAACTCCAGCTGCACAACCGTGTCGAGCTGGTCCGCTATGCCATCGAACGAGGCCTCGACGGCGACTGAGAGCGCCGCCCGGCATCCCGCCGGGCGGTCCCGCCGACGCCCGCGTCAAGCCGCGTACGCGGTTCATCCACTCTTTCGGGTGGATTTGCCGTGATCAACTAGCGGACATTCCACCGGAATTGACTTTCCCGCCCATGCCGAAGTGACGTGCGTCACCATTAGCGTGACCTTCACCAGGCAACCGCGGCGAAGGGACATTTCCATGCGGGTCGGAGTACTGACCGGAGGCGGCGACTGCCCCGGACTCAACGCCGTCATCCGGGGCGTCGTCCGCAAGGGCGTGCAGGAGTACGGCCACGAATTCGTCGGCTTCCGGGACGGCTGGCGGGGGCCCCTGGAGAACGACACCGTCCGCCTCGACATCCCCGCGGTGCGCGGCATCCTGCCCCGCGGCGGCACCGTCCTCGGCTCCTCGCGCACCAACCCGCTCAAGCAGGAGGACGGGATCCGGCGCATCAAGGACAACCTCGCCAAGCAGGAGGTGGAGGCGCTCATCGCGATCGGCGGCGAGGACACCCTGGGCGTCGCCGCCCGGCTGAGCGACGACTACGGCGTGCCCTGCGTCGGCGTCCCCAAGACCATCGACAACGACCTGTCGGCCACCGACTACACCTTCGGCTTCGACACCGCGGTCGGGATCGCCACCGAGGCCATCGACCGGCTCCACACCACCGCCGAGTCCCACATGCGGGTGCTGGTCTGCGAGGTGATGGGCCGGCACGCCGGCTGGATCGCCCTGCACTCCGGCCTCGCCGGCGGCGCCAACGTCATCCTCATCCCCGAGCAGCGCTTCGATCTCGACCAGGTGTGCGCCTGGATCACCTCCCGGTTCAAGGCCTCGTACGCCCCGATCGTGGTCGTCGCGGAGGGCGCCATGCCCCGGGACGGTCAGATGGTCCTCAAGGACGAGTCGCTGGACTCCTTCGGGCACGTGCGGCTGTCCGGGGTGGGGGAGTGGCTCGCCAAGGAGATCGAGAAGCGCACCGGCAAGGAGGCACGGACCACCGTCCTCGGGCACATCCAGCGCGGCGGCACCCCCAGCGCCTTCGACCGCTGGCTCGCCACCCGCTTCGGGCTGCACGCCATCGACTGCGTCCACGACGGCGACTTCGGCAAGATGGTCGCCCTGCGCGGCACCGACATCGTCCGCGTCCCGATCGCCGACGCCACCGCGAAGCTGAAGACGGTCGACCCCGAGCTGTACGAGGAGGTCGGGGTCTTCTTCGGCTGACCGGACACTCCGGAGGGGGGGGGGGGCGGGCCGGGGGGCGGGGCGCCCCCCCCGCCCCCCCCCCCCCACACAC
>NZ_JBSFRB010000042.1:0-84696 GCF_053589015.1 Streptomyces sp. NPDC003393
CACCGCCCCCGGGGGCCCCCCCGGGTGTTGCCCCGCCCCAAAATCGCCGCGCGGCGGCGGCACGCACCCCCAAAACCCCATTGAGACCCGCAGCCCCCGGCGGGGGGGCCCCCGGACCACCCCGCCCCCCGCCTCCTGCGTTTCTTCCTGCAGAAGGCCGTCTCAGCGGCCTGAAGGCGAGCCCGCGGGCAGCAGCCCGGGATCGCTACTGTGACTCCGCTCCCCCGGAGGGGGCTTCCAACCCAAAGGTTGCGGTCCAGCCCGAACCGATCCCCTGCGGGGCGAACGGAAACCACCACAGACCAGGCAGAGCGATTTACCCTGCGGCTGAAGCCGGTGGGCCCGATCGCTACCATGGGATCTCCGGAGCCTGACCGGGGGACCCGGATCGCGCACGAGGAGCCCTCTTGCCAGACGAGGCCCAGCCACTGACCGCCGCCAAGCCCGAGTCCGCCTCGGCGTCCGCGGCGAAGCCCGCGCCGAACGCGTCGCACACGAAGAACGACGTCCGTGGGACGCCCGGGCACGCCCAGACCGCCCCCGTCGACAAGCCCGCCGAACTCGCGCGCCCCAAGCCCGTCCAGCCCCCGGCCGTCCGCGCCGCCTCGGGCCAGCCGGCCCGCTCCGGTTCCTCCAACCGCGTCCGCGCCCGCCTCGCCCGCCTCGGCGTCCAGCGCGCCAACCCCTACAACCCGGTCCTGGAACCGCTGCTGCGGATAGTGCGCAGCAACGACCCCAAGATCGAGAACTCCACGCTCCGCCAGATCGAGAAGGCCTACCAGGTCGCCGAGCGCTGGCACCGCGGCCAGAAGCGCAAGAGCGGCGACCCGTACATCACGCACCCGCTCGCCGTCACCACCATCCTCGCCGAGCTGGGCATGGACCCGGCCACCCTGATGGCCGGCCTGCTGCACGACACGGTCGAGGACACCGAGTACGGCCTGGACCAGCTGCGCCGCGACTTCGGCGACACCGTCGCCCTGCTCGTCGACGGCGTCACCAAGCTGGACAAGGTCAAGTTCGGCGAGGCCGCGCAGGCGGAGACCGTGCGCAAGATGGTCGTCGCCATGGCCAAGGACCCTCGCGTCCTGGTCATCAAGCTCGCCGACCGCCTGCACAACATGCGCACCATGCGCTACCTCAAGCGCGAGAAGCAGGAGAAGAAGGCGCGCGAGACCCTGGAGATCTACGCGCCGCTCGCCCACCGGCTGGGCATGAACACCATCAAGTGGGAACTGGAGGACCTCGCCTTCGCGATCCTCTACCCCAAGATGTACGACGAGATCGTCCGCCTGGTCGCCGAGCGCGCCCCCAAGCGCGACGAGTACCTGGCGATCGTCACCGACGAGGTCCAGGCCGACCTGCGCGCCGCCCGCATCAAGGCGACCGTCACCGGCCGCCCGAAGCACTACTACAGCGTCTACCAGAAGATGATCGTCCGCGGCCGTGACTTCGCGGAGATCTACGACCTGGTGGGCATCCGCGTCCTGGTCGACACCGTCCGCGACTGCTACGCGGCCCTCGGCACCGTGCACGCGCGATGGAACCCGGTCCCCGGCCGGTTCAAGGACTACATCGCGATGCCCAAGTTCAACATGTACCAGTCGCTGCACACGACGGTCATCGGACCCAACGGCAAGCCGGTCGAACTACAGATCCGCACCTTCGACATGCACCGCCGCGCCGAGTACGGCATCGCGGCGCACTGGAAGTACAAGCAGGAGGCCGTCGCCGGCGCCTCCAAGGTCCGTACCGACGCGCCCAAGTCGTCCGCCAAGGACAAGGACGCCATCAACGACATGGCGTGGCTGCGGCAGCTGCTGGACTGGCAGAAGGAGACCGAGGACCCCGGCGAGTTCCTGGAGTCGCTGCGCTTCGACCTCTCCCGCAACGAGGTCTTCGTCTTCACGCCGAAGGGCGACGTCATAGCGCTCCCGGCCGGCGCCACCCCGGTGGACTTCGCCTACGCCGTGCACACGGAGGTCGGCCACCGCACCATAGGAGCCCGCGTCAACGGCCGCCTGGTCCCGCTGGAGTCCACCCTGGACAACGGCGACCTGGTGGAGGTCTTCACCTCCAAGGCGACCGGCGCCGGTCCGTCCCGCGACTGGCTCGGCTTCGTCAAGTCCCCCCGGGCACGCAACAAGATCCGGGCGTGGTTCTCCAAGGAACGCCGCGACGAGGCGATCGAGCAGGGCAAGGACGCCATCGTCCGCGCCATGCGCAAGCAGAACCTGCCGATCCAGCGCATCCTGACCGGGGACTCGCTGGTCACGCTCGCGCACGAGATGCGCTACTCCGACATCTCCGCGCTGTACGCGGCGATCGGCGAGGGCCATGTCTCCGCGCAGAACATTGTGCAGAAGCTCGTCCAGGCCCTCGGCGGCGAGGAGGCGGCCACCGAGGAGATCGACGAGAGCGTGCCGCCCGCGCGCGGGCGTGGCCGCAAGCGCCGCTCCAGCGCCGACCCCGGCGTGGTGGTCAAGGGCGTCGACGACGTCTGGGTCAAACTGGCCCGCTGCTGCACGCCGGTGCCCGGCGACCCGATCATCGGTTTCGTCACCCGCGGCAGCGGTGTGTCCGTCCACCGCAGCGACTGTGTCAACGTGGATTCGCTGTCCCGCGAGCCCGAGCGGATCCTGGACGTCGAGTGGGCGCCCACCCAGTCCTCGGTGTTCCTGGTGGCCATCCAGGTGGAGGCCCTGGACCGCTCCCGGCTGCTCTCGGACGTCACCCGCGTCCTGTCCGACCAGCACGTCAACATCCTCTCGGCGGCCGTCCAGACCTCCCGCGACCGCGTCGCCACCTCCCGCTTCACCTTCGAGATGGGCGACCCCAAGCACCTGGGCCACGTCCTGCGGGCGGTGCGCGGCGTGGAGGGCGTCTACGACGTGTACCGGGTGACGTCGGCGCGCAGCCGGGCGTGACCGCCGCACCCGGCACGCGGAGAGGGCCCCGTACGCACCGTACGAGGCCCTCTCGCGACGCGGCGGGCGGCCAGCGCCCGGAACCTCAGCCGCCGAACTCCTGGAGGCCCTTGAGCGCCTGATCCAGGAGTGCCTGGCGGCCCTCCAGCTCCTTCTCCAGCTTGTCCGCCCTGGCGGTGTTGCCCTGGGCCCGGGCCTGCTCGATCTGGCCCTTCAGCTTGTCCACCGCGGCCTGGAGCTGACCGGTCAGACCCTCGGCACGCGCGCGTGCCTCCGGGTTCGTCCGGCGCCACTCGGCCTCCTCGGCCTCCTGGAGGGCCCGCTCGACCGTGTGCATCCGGCCCTCGACGCGCGGCCGGGCGTCGCGCGGCACATGACCGATGCCCTCCCAGCGCTCGTTGATCGAGCGGAAGGCGGCCCGCGCGGCCTTCAGGTCGGTGATCGGAAGGAGCTTCTCGGCTTCCTCGGCCAGCTCCTCCTTCAGCTTCAGGTTCTCCGCCTGCTCGGCGTCGCGCTCGGCGAACACCGAGCTGCGGGCGGCGAAGAAGACGTCCTGGGCACCGCGGAAGCGGTTCCACAGGTCGTCCTCGTGCTCCCGCTGGGCGCGGCCCGCGGCCTTCCACTCCGCCATCAGCTCGCGGTAGCGGGCCGCCGTCGGACCCCAGTCCGTCGAGTCCGACAGGGCCTCGGCCTCGGCGACCAGCCGCTCCTTGGTCTTGCGCGCCTCCTCGCGCTGCGCGTCCAGCTGCGCGAAGTGCGCCTTGCGCCGCTTGGAGAACGCCGACCGTGCGTGGGAGAAGCGGTGCCACAGCTCGTCGTCGGACTTGCGGTCCAGGCGCGGCAGCCCCTTCCACGTGTCCACCAGCGCGCGCAGCCGCTCACCGGCCGCCCGCCACTGATCCGACCGGGCCAGCTCCTCCGCCTCGGCGACCAGCGCCTCCTTGGCGTGCCGGGCCTCGTCCGTCTGTCGGGCACGCTGCGCCTTGCGCTCCTCGCGCCGGGCCTCGACGGTCGCGACCAGCTTGTCCAGACGGGCACGCAGCGCGTCCAGGTCACCGACCGCGTGGTGCGCGTCGATCTGCTCGCGCAGGTGGTCGATCGCCGCCTGGGCGTCCTTGGCCGACAGGTCGGTGGTCCGCACCCGCTTCTCGAGGAGGCCGATCTCGACAACCAGGCCCTCGTACTTGCGCTCGAAGTAGGCCAGCGCCTCCTCGGGGGAGCCGGCCTGCCAGGAACCGACGACCTGCTCGCCGTCGGCCGTCCGCACGTACACGGTCCCCGTCTCGTCGACGCGGCCCCACGGGTCGCTGCTCACAGCGCCTCCTCCACATGATGCCTGCGAGGGGGCCTCGAAGCTCCCCCGGGCATCGTCCACAGTTTCGTCACGGCCAACATAGGCGAACGGCGCCTTGCCTGTCCGCATCCAGCGCGACCGAAATTACGCAGTTGACGCTCAGGATTTGGTGACCGTGGCCTTGTTGATCACGACCGTCGCGTTCGGCGCCCCGTCGCCGGCGCCCGTGTTCTCACCCGCGGCGGCGATCTTCTTCAGCACCTTCAGCCCGGCCTCGGAAACCGTACCGAACGGGGTGTAGCTGGGCGGCAGCTGACTGTCCTGGTAGACCAGGAAGAACTGGCTGCCTCCGCTGTGCTTCTGCCCGGTGTTCGCCATCGCCACCGTGCCCGCCGGGTACACGTTGCCCTTGAGGCTCTTGTCCTTGAGATTCTCGTCCGGGATCGTGTAGCCGGGGCCGCCGGAGCCGGTGCCCGTCGGGTCGCCGCACTGCAGCACGTAGATGCCGTTCGTGGTCAGCCGGTGGCACTTGGTGTGGTCGAAGTAGCCCTTGCCCGCCAGGAAGTCGAACGAGTTCACGGTGTGGGGGGCGGCGGCCGTCTTCAGGGCCACGTCGATGTCGCCGCACGTCGTCGCGAGCTTCATGGTGTACTTCGCCGACGTGTCGATCGTCATCGCCGGCTCCTTCTTCCAGCTCAGCTTCTTCACCGAGCCCTCGGCCGGCTTGTCGCACGGGTCCGGGGCCTTGCTGGTGGCCGAGGCGCTCGGGGTCACCTCGGCGCTCGCGTTGGCCTTGTCGTCCTTCTTGTCGTCCTTCATGACGCCGGTCGTGTACAGCGCGACGCTGCCGATCACCACCACGCCGAGCACCGACGCGATCACCGAGTTGCGCGCGCGTGACTTGCGCCGCGCGGCGGTACGCCGCTGCTGCTGCCGCAAGAACTTCTCCCGGGCGAGCTGACGCCGCCGCTGCTCCTGGCTGACCACCGGGTTCTCTCCTCATGCGTCTCGTGTGTCGACCGGTACTCGTGCGTCCTGTGAGTCGAACGCCTGCGTGTGCCCCGTACCGTATATGGGTTCGCTGAGGATCCGGCAGCGCCGGTAGGCTCTGACCACACCTGTAGCCGCCCGTATCGACACAAACGAAGGACGATCGTGCTCATTGCCGGGTTCCCCGCCGGGGCCTGGGGGACGAACTGCTACCTCGTCGCCCCCGCCGCCGGTGAGGAGTGCGTGATCATCGACCCCGGCCACCAGGCCGCCCAAGGCGTCGAGGAAGCACTGAAGAAGCATCGGCTCAAGCCCGTCGCCGTCGTCCTGACCCATGGCCACATCGACCATGTCGCCTCGGTCGTCCCGGTGTGCGGCGCGCACGGCGTACCGGCCTGGATCCACCCGGCCGACCGGTACATGATGAGCGACCCCGAGAAGGCCCTCGGCCGTTCCATCGGGATGCCGCTGATGGGCGAGCTGACCGTGGGGGAGCCGGACGACGTCGAGGAACTCGCCGACGGCGCCCGCCTGGACCTGGCCGGCCTCACGTTCTCCGTCGCGCACGCGCCTGGCCATACCAAGGGGTCGGTGACCTTCCGGATGCCCGAGACCGCGGACGTGCCGCCGGTCTTCTTCTCCGGGGATCTGCTGTTCGCCGGCTCCATCGGACGCACCGACCTGCCCGGCGGTGACATGGCCGAGATGCTCGAGTCGCTGGCCCGCGTGTGCCTGCCGCTCGACGACTCGACCGTGGTGCTGTCCGGTCACGGCCCCCAGACGACCATCGGCCAGGAGCGCGCCACCAATCCCTATCTGCGGCAGGTGGCCGCCGGCCCGGGAGCGCACGTCGACGCTCCCCGACGAGGAATGTGACGAGAGGCTTCGTGAGCACCTTCAAGGCCCCCAAGGGCACGTACGACCTGATCCCGCCCGACTCCGCCACGTACCTGGCGGTGCGCGAGGCGATCGCCGCCCCGCTGCGCAACTCCGGCTACGGCTACATCGAGACCCCCGGCTTCGAGAACGTCGAACTGTTCGCCCGCGGTGTCGGCGAGTCCACCGACATCGTGACCAAGGAGATGTACGCCTTCGAGACCAAGGGCGGCGACAGGCTCGCCCTGCGGCCCGAGGGCACCGCCTCCGTGCTGCGCGCCGCGCTGGAGGCCAACCTCCACAAGGCGGGCAACCTGCCGGTCAAGCTCTGGTACTCCGGCTCCTACTACCGCTACGAGCGCCCCCAGAAGGGCCGTTACCGCCACTTCTCGCAGGTCGGCGCGGAGGCGATCGGCGCGGAGGACCCGGTGCTGGACGCCGAGCTGATCGTCCTGGCCGACCAGGCGTACCGCTCGCTGGGCCTGAGGAACTTCCGCATCCTGCTCAACAGCCTGGGCGACAAGGAGTGCCGCCCGGTCTACCGGGCCGCGCTCCAGGACTTCCTGCGCGGCCTGGACCTGGACGAGGACACCCGCCGCCGCGTCGAGATCAACCCGCTGCGGGTGCTCGACGACAAGCGGGAGTCGGTCCAGAAGCAGCTCACCGGCGCCCCGCTGCTGCGCGACTACCTGTGCGACGCCTGCAAGGCGTACCACGAGGAGGTGCGGTCCCTGCTGGTGGCCCAGGGCGTGGCCTTCGAGGACGACCCCAAGCTGGTCCGCGGCCTGGACTACTACACCCGCACCACCTTCGAGTTCGTCCACGACGGCCTGGGCTCGCAGTCCGCGGTGGGCGGCGGCGGCCGCTACGACGGCCTGTCGGAGATGATCGGCGGCCCCGCGCTGCCCTCGGTGGGCTGGGCCCTGGGCGTGGACCGCACGGTCCTCGCCCTGGAGGCGGAGGGTGTCGAACTCCAGATTCCCGCCGCCACCAGCGTTTTCGCGGTCCCGCTCGGCGAGGAGGCCCGCCGGGTGCTGTTCGCCAAGGTCACCGAGTTGCGCAAGGTGGGCATCGCCGCCGACTTCGCCTTCGGCGACAAGAGCCTGAAGGGCGCCATGAAGAACGCCAACCGCAGCGGCGCCCGCTACACCCTCGTCGCCGGCGAACGCGACCTCGTCGAGGGCGTCGTCCAGCTCAAGGACATGGAGTCCGGCGAGCAGACCCCGATCGGCGTCAACGAGATCGTGGCCGAACTGGAGTCGCGGCTCGGCTGACCGGAGGCACCGGGAGCCCGGCGGTCCACGGCCGCCGGGGGACCTCCCCGGCGTCCCTAGTGCTGTGACCGGAAAGGTTCACCGGCTCACCTTTCCGGCAGCACTAGACGTTCACGGTTCCAGCGGCTCGGCCGCTACGGACCGTACCGGTCACCCGTGCCCGGAGGTGGCCAGGACCAGGGCCAGGGTGGTCCCGCAGGGGACGGCGAAGTAGGCGTCCCACAGCCCCACCGAGCGGTCCCAGGCGTGTGCCGCGCGGGTACCTGCCGTCCCGCTCACCCCGCGCGCCGGTCCTTCCACCGGAACGTCAGCAGACACAGCACCAACCCCCCAGCGCACCAGGCTGCCAGCACCAGAGCGATCCGTCCGAACTCCCAGTCGCCCGTCTGCTCCAGCACCCGTGCCGAGTCCGGCAGGAACACGCCCCGCAGCCCCTGGCACAGCCATTTCAGGGGGAACAGGGCGCCCGCGTTCAGCATCCAGTCGGGGATCGTATCCACCGAGATGTACACCCCTGAGACGAACTGGAGCACCAGGAACGGCAGGATGACCACCGAGCTCGCGCTCTTCCCGGAGCGGGGCACCGAGCTGATCGCGATGCCGAGCAGCGCGCAGCCGGTCAGGCCCAGCACGAAGATCCAGCCGAAGGCGAACCAGCGGTCCGGGGCGGTGGGCAGGTCCACGCCGTACAGCGTGGTGCCGATCAGCAGCAGCAGCGCCGTCTCCGCGGCGCCGGTGAACAGCACCAGCCAGACCTTCCCCAGGAAGTACGCCGCCGGCGGCATCGGCGTGCCGCGCAGCCGGCGCAGCACCTTCTCGTCCCGCTCCACCGCGATGGAGATGCCCAGGGACTGGAAGGACGTCGACATGATCCCGGAGGCCGCCATCGCGGGCACGTACAGCTGGGAGGCCGTGATGCCGAGCCCGTCGACGTCGTCGTGGAAGATCGACGCGAACAGGAACAGGAGCACCACGGGGAAGGCGAAGGTGAACACCACCTGCTCGCGCTGCCGGAAGAACTGCCGGATCTCCAGCCCGCCCCGGTGCAGACCGAGACTCCAGGCACCGGGCAGCCGTAGGTCCTGCCCCCGTGCGACGCCGGGCGTCCGCGCGGTCGTGGTCATGCGTCCTCCTGACCGGTGAGCCGGAGGTAGACGTCCTCCAGCGTGGGGCGGTGCACGGTCAGGCCGGGAATCTCGCCGTCGAAGCGGCGTGCCAGCTCGGCGACCGTGCGGGTCGGGGTGACGGTGCGCTCGGTGCGCGCGCTGCCGTCCCGGTCCGTCCAGCCGACCGTGGCCTCGGGGCCGTGCAGTTCGCGCAGCGCGGCCGGCTCGCCCTCAGCGACGATCCGGCCGCGGACGACCACGGCGAGGCGGTCGGCGAGCGCCTCGGCCTCCTCCAGATAGTGCGTGGTGAGCAGGATCGTCGTGCCCTCCGCCGCGAGCAGCCGGATCAGGTCCCAGAACTGCCGGCGCGCCGCCGGGTCGAAACCGGTGGTCGGCTCGTCCAGCAGGAGCAGCTCGGGGCCGCCGATCACGCCCAGGGCCACGTCCAGGCGGCGCCGCTGTCCGCCGGAGAGTGCCTTGATCCGACTGTCCGCCTTCTCGGCGAGGCCCACCAGCGTGACGACCTCCTCGGGGTCCCGGGGCCTCGGGTAGTACCGGGCGAAGTGCCGGACGGTCTCGCGGACCGTCAACTCGGCGGGCGCGGATTCGTCCTGCCAGACGATTCCGACGCGCGATCGCCACGCGCGCGTGGCCGTCGCCGGGTCCGCCCCGAGCACCCTGACCTCGCCCGCGTCCCGGCCCCGGTTGCCCTGGAGGATCTCCACCGTCGTGGACTTGCCGGCCCCGTTCGGGCCGAGCAGCCCGAACACCTCACCGGGGTGAATCCGCAGGTCGATGCCGTCGACCGCGGTGACGTCGCCGTACCGTTTGCGCAGCCCCCGCACGCTCACGGCGGGCGCGTCCATGGTGGTTGTGGTCATGTCCCGATCATCGACCGGAATCGAACATTCATGGCCCACCGTGCGTACGTCCTTATGCCCATCGAACGGTGGACAGGGCGTCGTGTGCGGCACAATGGCCCCTGCCCGAAGAAGGTCCAACTCTCGAGTGACGGAACCGGCGGAATGAGCAAGACGACAGTGAAGGACGTCTCCACCGACCCCGCATCGCAAGACGCCGGGACAGCCGTGCCGCGCAGGGTCGGCGGCAGCCGGGCCTTCGCGCTGCTGCTGGTGATCACCGGCGCGGCCGGGCTGCTCGCCGCGTGGGTCATCACGATCGACAAGCAGAAGATCCTCGAAGGCAAGCTGAGCGGCAAGACCTTCACCCCCAGCTGCAGCCTCAACCCGATCGTGTCCTGCGGCAGCGTCATGGAGAGCAAGCAGGCCGCCGTGTTCGGGTTCCCCAACCCGCTGCTCGGCCTGGTCTGCTACGGCATCGTGATCTGCGTGGGCATGAGCCTGCTGGCTCGCGCCACCTTCCCGCGCTGGTACTGGCTGACCTTCAACTTCGGCACGCTGTTCGGGGTCTGCTTCGTCACCTGGCTGCAGTTCGAATCGCTGTACCGGATCAACGCGCTGTGCCTGTGGTGCTCGCTGGCCTGGGTCGCCACGCTCACCATGTTCTGGTACGTGACCTCGTTCAACATCCGCAACGACTTCCTGCCCGCCCCGCGCGCCGTGAAGAACTTCCTCGGCGAGTTCACCTGGGTGCTCCCGGTCACCCACAGCGGCGTCATCGCCATGCTGATCCTGACCCGCTGGGGCAGCAGCCTCTGGGCGTGACCGGCGGGACCGCACCCGGCGCCGACGGCGTTGTCGGTGCGGTGCCATAGGGTTTCAGCGTGGAGCCCGACCTGTTCACCGCCGCAGCAGAAGAACGCCAGGAGAAGGACCCGGCCGCCAGCCCCCTCGCGGTCCGAATGCGCCCGCGCACCCTCGACGAGGTGGTGGGCCAGCGGCACCTGCTCAAGCCCGGCTCGCCGCTGCGCCGGCTGGTCGGCGAGGGCGCGGGCGGCCCGGCCGGACCCTCCTCGGTGTTCCTGTGGGGCCCGCCCGGCACCGGCAAGACCACGCTGGCGTACGTCGTCTCCAAGGCCACCAACAAGCGCTTCGTGGAGCTCTCGGCGATCACCGCGGGCGTCAAGGAGGTCCGCGCGGTCATCGACGGCGCCCGCCGCGCCTCCGGCGGGTACGGCCAGGAGACCGTCCTCTTCCTCGACGAGATCCACCGCTTCAGCAAGGCCCAGCAGGACTCTCTGCTCCCGGCGGTGGAGAACCGCTGGGTGACCCTGATCGCGGCCACCACGGAGAACCCGTACTTCTCGGTGATCTCCCCGCTGCTGTCCCGCTCCCTGCTGCTCACCCTCGAACCGCTCACCGACGAGGACATCCGCGGTCTGCTGCGCCGGGCGCTCACCGACGAGCGGGGCCTGAAGGACGCCGTCACCCTCCCCGCCGACACCGAGGACCACCTGCTGCGCATCGCCGGCGGCGACGCCCGCCGGGCCCTGACCGCCCTGGAGGCCGCCGCGGGGGCCGCCCTGGACAAGGGCGAGAGCGAGATCGGTCTGACCACCCTGGAGGAGACCGTCGACCGGGCCGCGGTGACGTACGACCGCGACGGCGACCAGCACTACGACGTGGCCAGCGCCCTGATCAAGTCCATCCGCGGCTCCGACGTCGACGCCGCCCTGCACTACCTGGCCCGGATGATCGAGGCCGGCGAGGACCCCCGGTTCATCGCCCGCCGCCTGATGATCTCCGCCAGCGAGGACATCGGCCTCGCCGATCCCCACGCGCTGCCGATCGCGGTGGCCGCCGCCCAGGCCGTCGCCATGATCGGCTTCCCCGAGGCCGCGCTCACCCTCAGCCACGCCACCATCGCCCTGGCCCTCGCCCCCAAGTCGAACTCCGCGACCACCGCGATCGGCGCAGCACTGGACGACGTGCGCAAGGGCCTGGCCGGACCGGTCCCGGCGCACCTGCGCGACAGCCACTACAAGGGCGCGACCAAGCTCGGGCACGGCAAGGGGTACGTCTACCCGCACGACCTGCCCGAGGGCATCGCCTCCCAGCAGTACGCCCCCGACGCCCTGAAGGACCGCGAGTACTACTCCCCGGGCAGACACGGCGCCGAGGCCCGCTACGCCGACGCGGTGGAGTGGACGCGCAAGCACCTCGGTCGAAGGCGGCCCTGAGCGCCCTGTAGACTGGCCCGAAGTGCTGAGTCCCGCGCAGTCAGAGCGGGACACCCAGCCGGAGATCCAGTCCCGGGGCCGGCCCCGGGAACGGACTCCAGGAGCGTCGCGCACCGATGAACGGTGTCGCGGGCAGCCCACCACCGCCCAGAGCCCTGGGAGCGGGAGGTGGGCCACTCGCGTGCTGCACGTATGTGCCCAGACCAGGGGAGCGGCTGCCCTCCAGGTCCCGAGCGGACCCGGTGGGATTCCCCGGCTGCGGATGCGACCTCCCTCAACCCTGACGAGCCGGAACACTACGAAAAGAGACGAAAGACAGTGGCGAACCAGTCCCGCCCCAAGGTCAAGAAGTCGCGTGCCCTCGGCATCGCGCTGACCCCGAAGGCCGTCAAGTACTTCGAGGCCCGCCCCTACCCGCCGGGTGAGCACGGCCGCGGCCGCAAGCAGAACTCGGACTACAAGGTCCGTCTGCTCGAGAAGCAGCGCCTGCGCGCGCAGTACGACGTGTCCGAGCGCCAGCTCGTCCGCGCCTACGAGCGTGCCTCCAAGGTCCAGGGCAAGACCGGTGAGGCCCTGATCGTCGAGCTCGAGCGCCGTCTCGACGCGCTGGTCCTGCGTTCGGGCATCGCCCGCACGATCTACCAGGCCCGCCAGATGGTCGTCCACGGCCACATCCAGGTCAACGGCCAGAAGGTGGACAAGCCGTCCTTCCGTGTCCGTCCCGACGACGTGGTCCAGGTCCGCGACCGCTCCAAGGACAAGACGCTCTTCCAGATCGCTCGTGAGGGCGGCTTCGCCCCCGAGGGCGAGACCCCGCGCTACCTGCAGGTGAACCTCAAGGCGCTGGCGTTCCGCCTGGACCGTGAGCCGAACCGCAAGGAGATCCCGGTGGTCTGCGACGAGCAGCTCGTCGTCGAGTACTACGCCCGCTGATCACCAGCCGGACGTAGCACCCAGCGGCTCGGCCCGCCGTCTCCCCGCCCTTCCGGGCGGGCGAGGCGGCGGGCTGACGCATATCCGCCCGTCCATGGGCCCGCGGGCCGCGCCGAGCCGCCGGCGCCCGTCACCGTCATCGGCCGGGCGCAGCCGAGCGCCCGTGCCGGAGCGCCGAGTTCGGCCGAGCGGCCCCCGAACGCGACGATCTCCACGGGCGGATCGCCCACCGGGCCGCCCCCCGGCTCTCCTCCGTGGCGCGCACACGCGGTAATCCGGTACGGAGCTTCACCCCTGGCGCGATAGGCTCGGTGCACGATTTTCTCGATGTTTCTCGATGTTCAGGCTCGTTGTTCAGGCACGTTTCAGGGAGCGGGTGCGCACAGTGTCCGGTGGAGAGGTGGCCGGGATCCTGGTGGCCGTGTTCTGGGCGATCCTGGTCTCCTTCCTCGCGGTGGCGCTGGCGAGGCTGGCCCAGACGCTCAGGGCGACCACCAAGCTCGTGGCGGACGTGACCGACCAGGCCGTTCCGCTGCTGGCCGACGCGTCCCGGGCGGTGCGTTCCGCGCAGACCCAGATCGACCGCGTCGACGCGATCGCCTCCGACGTCCAGGAGGTCACCTCGAACGCGTCCGCGCTGTCGACCACCGTCGCCTCCACCTTCGGCGGCCCGCTCGTCAAGGTGGCGGCCTTCGGGTACGGCGTGCGCCGGGCCCTGGGCGGCCGCAGGGAGGACGTGCCCGCCAAGGCGTCGAGGCGTACCGTGATCGTGGGCCGCACCGTCCCGGCCGCGCGGCGGGGGAAGCGGAACAACCGGGAGAAGTAAGGACTGACGATGTTCCGCCGTACGTTCTGGTTCACCACCGGTGTCGCCGCCGGTGTGTGGGCGACCACCAAGGTCAACCGCAAGCTGAGGCAGCTGACTCCCGAGAGCGTCGCCGCGACCGCGGCGAACAAGGCGCTCGAGGCGGGGCACCGGCTCAAGGACCGCGCCGTGGGCTTCGCGCTCGACGTCCGCGCCAACATGGCTCAGCGGGAGGCCGAACTCGGCGAGGCGCTCGGCATCGACACGCCCGCCGCCCCCGAACTCCCCGTACCCCGGCGGCATGCCGCCATCGAGAACCACCACAGCCCGAAGTACGTCGACGGCTCGACGTACCCGACGTACTCGTACAACCGGAATGAGGACCACTGATGGAGTCGGCTGAGATCCGCCGCCGCTGGCTGAGCTTCTTCGAGGAGCGCGGGCACACCGTCGTCCCTTCGGCGTCGCTCATCGCGGACGACCCGACTCTGCTCCTCGTCCCGGCCGGCATGGTGCCCTTCAAGCCCTACTTCCTGGGTGAGGTCAAGCCGCCCTTCCCGCGCGCCACCAGCGTGCAGAAGTGCGTGCGCACGCCCGACATCGAAGAGGTCGGCAAGACCACCCGCCACGGCACGTTCTTCCAGATGTGCGGCAACTTCTCCTTCGGCGACTACTTCAAGGAAGGCGCCATCAAGCTGGCCTGGGAGCTGCTGACCAGCCCCCAGGACAAGGGCGGTTACGGCCTCGACCCCGAGCGCCTGTGGGTCACCGTCTACCTGGACGACGACGAGGCCGAGCGCATCTGGCACGAGGTCGTCGGCGTGCCCAAGGAGCGCATCCAGCGCCTGGGCATGAAGGACAACTTCTGGTCCATGGGCGTGCCCGGCCCGTGCGGCCCCTGCTCCGAGATCAACTACGACCGCGGCCCGGAGTTCGGCGTCGAGGGCGGCCCCGCCGTCAACGACGAGCGGTACGTGGAGATCTGGAACCTCGTCTTCATGCAGTACGAGCGGGGCGAGGGCACCGGCAAGGACAACTTCGAGATCCTCGGGGACCTGCCGAGCAAGAACATCGACACGGGCCTCGGCCTGGAGCGGCTCGCCATGATTCTGCAGGGCGTGCAGAACATGTACGAGATCGACACCTCCATGGCCGTCATCGAGAAGGCCACCGAGCTGACCGGCGTCCGCTACGGCGACGCCCACGACTCGGACGTCTCCCTGCGTGTCGTGACCGACCACATGCGCACCGCCACCATGCTCATCGGCGACGGCGTCACCCCCGGCAACGAGGGCCGCGGCTACGTCCTGCGCCGCATCATGCGCCGCGCCATCCGCACCATGCGCCTGCTCGGCGCCACCGGCCCGGTCGTCAAGGACCTCCTCGACACCGTGATCGAGATGATGGGTCAGCAGTACCCCGAGCTGGTCACCGACCGCGAGCGCATCGAGAAGGTCGCCGTCGCCGAGGAGAACGCCTTCCTCAAGACGCTGAAGGCCGGTACCAACATCCTCGACACCGCCGTCACCGAGACCAAGCAGGCCGGCGGCACCGTCCTCTCCGGCGACAAGGCCTTCCTGCTCCACGACACCTGGGGCTTCCCGATCGACCTCACCCTGGAGATGGCCGCCGAGCAGGGGCTGTCCGTGGACGAGGAGGGCTTCCGCCGGCTGATGAAGGAGCAGCGGGAGCGCGCCAAGGCCGATGCCCAGGCCAAGAAGACCGGCCACGCCGACCTGGGCGCCTACCGCGAGATCGCCGACACCGCCGGCGAGACCGACTTCATCGGCTACGCCGACACCGAGGGCGAGTCCACGATCGTCGGCATCCTCGTCGACGGCGTCTCCTCCCCGGCCGCCACCGAGGGCGACGAGGTCGAGGTCGTCCTGGACCGCACCCCGTTCTACGCCGAGGGCGGCGGCCAGATCGGCGACACCGGCCGGATCAAGGTCGATTCCGGTGCCGTCATCGAGGTCCGCGACTGCCAGAAGCCGGTGCCGGGGGTGTACGTCCACAAGGGCGTGGTCCAGGTCGGCGAGGTGACCGTCGGCGCCAAGGCCCACGCCTCCATCGACGCCCGCCGCCGCAAGGCCATCGCCCGCGCCCACTCGGCCACCCACCTCACCCACCAGTCCCTGCGCGACGCCCTCGGCCCGACGGCCGCCCAGGCCGGCTCGGAGAACCAGCCGGGCCGCTTCCGCTTCGACTTCGGCTCTCCGGCCGCCGTCCCGACGGCCGTGATGACCGACGTCGAGCAGAAGATCAACGAGGTGCTCGCCCGCGACCTCGACGTCCACGCCGAGGTCATGGGCATCGACGAGGCCAAGAAGCAGGGCGCCATCGCCGAGTTCGGTGAGAAGTACGGCGAGCGGGTCCGCGTGGTGACCATCGGCGACTTCTCCAAGGAGCTCTGCGGCGGCACGCACGTGCACAACACCGCCCAGCTGGGCCTGGTGAAGCTGCTCGGCGAGTCCTCGATCGGCTCCGGTGTGCGCCGTATCGAGGCCCTGGTCGGCGTGGACGCCTACAACTTCCTCGCCCGCGAGCACACGGTCGTCGCCCAGCTCCAGGAGCTGATCAAGGGCCGCCCGGAGGAGCTCCCGGAGAAGGTCTCCGCCATGCTCGGCAAGCTGAAGGACGCCGAGAAGGAGATCGAGAAGTTCCGCGCCGAGAAGGTCCTCCAGGCCGCCGCCGGTCTGGCCGAGTCCGCCAAGGACGTGCGGGGCGTGGCCGTGGTCACCGGTCAGGTGCCCGACGGCACGACCTCCGACGACCTGCGCAAGCTGGTCCTCGACGTGCGCGGCCGCATCCGGGGCGGCCGGGCCGCGGTCGTCGCCCTCTTCACGGTCACGGGTGGCAAGCCGCTGACGGTCATCGCCACCAACGAGGCCGCCCGCGAGCGCGGCCTGAGCGCCGGTGACCTGGTCCGCACCGCCGCCAAGGCCCTCGGCGGCGGCGGTGGCGGCAAGCCGGACGTCGCCCAGGGCGGCGGCCAGAACCCGGCCGCCATCGGCGAGGCCGTGGACGCCGTCGAGCGCCTCGTGGCGGAAACGGCCAAGTGATGAGGAGAGGCCGCCGGCTCGCCGTCGACGTCGGGGACGCGCGGATCGGGGTCGCCTCGTGCGACCCCGACGGGATCCTCGCCACCCCGGTGGAGACGGTGCCCGGCCGGGACGTCCCGGCGGCCCACCGCCGCCTGGGGCAGCTCGTCGAGGAGTACGAGCCGATCGAGGTGGTCGTCGGCCTCCCCCGCTCCCTCAAGGGAGGCGAGGGCCCGGCCGCGGTCAAGGTCCGGGCCTTCGCGGGGGAGCTGGCCCAGCGGATCGCCCCGGTGCCGGTGCGCCTGGTGGACGAGCGGATGACCACCGTGACAGCCGGGCAGGGACTGCGGGCCTCCGGGGTGAAGTCCAAGAAGGGACGCTCCGTGATCGACCAGGCCGCGGCAGTGATCATCCTCCAGCAGGCCCTGGAATCCGAACGAGTGTCAGGCAATCCACCCGGCGAGGGCGTCGAAGTGGTCATCTGATCGCGATACGGTAACGTTCCGCGCGATGCGCCGGTGTTCGAACAGCCGGCGCACAGCAAGAGGCGGCACGGCAGCCGGGACGAAGGGCCGTGTGGCCGCCGCCTCGCGGCTCTAGGGGATCGATGACTGAGTATGGCCGGGGCCCAGGCTCCGAACCGTGGCATCCGGAGGACCCGTTGTACGGGGACGGCGGATGGGGAGGGCAGCAGGACCACACCGGCCCGCAGCCCCCCTACGGCGGCCGACAGCACCATCCGCAGCAGCCGTACTACGGAGAGTGGGAACAGGAGCAGGCCGGCTACGGCGGGCAGCACCAGCAGTACCACGGGCAGGGCGCCCAGCAGCCCCCGCACTACGGACAGCAGGGCTACCCGCAGTACGACCAGCAGTACGCGGCCCAAGCCCAGGAACAGCAGCACTACCAGCAGCACCAGGGCGGCTGGGACGGCACCGGAGCCCAGCCGCAGCTGCCGTACGCCGCCGACCCGTCGGACCCGTACGCCCAGCAGGCCATGGCCTACGGCGCCGAGCGGCCCGACCTCTACGGCACCCCCGACGCCTATCCGCCGCCGCAGCCGCCGAACCGCAGGGACCCCGAGCCCGAGCAGCGACCCGACTGGGACCCGGAACCAGATCCGGGCCAGGAGGACCACGCCTTCTTCACGGGCGGCGGGGACGAGGACGAGCCCGACGGCGACGACCCGAACCAGGGCCGGGACCGCGGCGACCGCGCGGGGCGCGGGGCCAAGGGGACGGGCGGCAAGAAGCGCCGCGGTGGATGCGCCTGCCTGGTCGTCGCGCTGGTGCTCACCGGCGGCGTGGCCGGCGCCGGGTACTACGGATACCAGTTCTACCAGTCGCGTTTCGGCTCGGCGCCGGACTACGCGGGCAACGGCACCGGCGAGATGGTGACCGTCGAGATCCCCCAGGGCGCCGGGGGCTACGACATCGGCCGGGCGCTGAAGAAGGCCGGCGTCGTCAAGAGCGTCGACGCGTTCGTGGCCGCCCAGTCCCAGAACCCCAAGGGGAAGCAGATCCAGGCAGGCGCCTACCAGATGAAGAAGCAGATGTCGGCGGCGAGCGCCGTGGCGCTGATGCTGGACCCCAGCAGCCAGAGCAACATCCTGGTCAAGCCCGGCGAACGCAACGCCCAGGTCTACGAGGCGATCGACAAGCAGCTGAACCTGGAGGACGGCACCACCAAGAAGATCGCCCAGAAGCAGTACAAGTCCCTGGGCCTGCCCGGCTGGGCGAACGACAGCAGCCAGATCATGGATCCGCTGGAGGGCTTCCTCTGCCCGGGCACCTATCCCGCGGCCAAGGGCATGAAGCCCGAAGCGGTCCTGCGGAGCATGGTCGAACGGGCCGACCAGGCCTACAAGCGCTACAACCTGACCGCGAAGGCCAAGACCCTCGGCCTGTCCGACCCGCTGGAACTGGTCACGGTCGCGAGCCTGGTCCAGGCCGAGGGCAAGACGCACGACGACTTCCGCATGATGGCCGAGGTGGTCTACAACCGCCTCAAGTCGACGAACACCCAGACCAACCAGCTGCTTCAGTTCGACTCGACCTTCAACTACCTGAAGGGCGAGAGCAACATCCACATCAGCGAAAAAGAGATCAACAGCAACCAGAGCCCGTACAACACCTACACCCACAAGGGCCTGCCGCCCGGACCGATCGGAAACCCCGGCGACGACGCCATGAGGGCGGCGCTGAACCCGACCGACGACGGCTGGATCTACTTCGTGGCGACCGACGGTACGAACAAGACCGAGTTCGCCAAGACGTACGCCGAATTCCTGAAGCTCAAGGACAAGTTCGATGCCAGCTCGGGCAACTGACGCCCGCCGGGCCGCCGTTCTCGGTTCGCCCATCGCCCACTCCCTCTCCCCGGTGCTGCACCGCGCGGCCTACGAGAACCTGGGGCTCACCGACTGGTCGTACGACCGGTTCGAGATCGACGAGGAAGGACTGCCCGCCTTCGTCGAGGGGCTAGGGCCCGAGTGGGCGGGGCTGTCGCTGACCATGCCGCTGAAGCGGGCCGTCATCCCGCTGCTGGACGAGATCAGTGACACGGCCGCCTCCGTCGAGGCGGTCAACACGGTCGTGCTCACCGAGGACGGGCGGCGCACCGGGGACAACGCCGACATTCCCGGCATGGTCGCCGCCCTGCGCGAGCACGGCATCGAGCAGGTCGAATCGGCGGCGATCCTCGGGGCCGGCGCCACCGCCTCCTCCGCGCTGGCCGCGCTCGCCCGGGTCTGCACCGGCGAGGTCGTCGCCTATGTGCGCAGCGAGGCCCGCGCGGCCGAGATGCGCCAGTGGGGTGAGCGGCTGGGTGTGGCGGTCCGCGCGGCGCGCTGGTCGGATGCCGAGCACGCCCTGCGCGCTCCTCTGGTGATCGCCACCACCCCGGCCGGTGCGACCGACGCCCTCGCCGCGTCCGTGCCCGAGCGGCCCGCCACCCTCTTCGACGTCCTGTACGACCCCTGGCCCACCGCCCTCGCGGCCCGCTGGTCCATGGCCGGCGGCGCCGTCGTCGGCGGCCTGGACCTGCTGGTCCACCAGGCGGTCCTCCAGGTGGAGCAGATGACGGGCCGCTCACCGGCCCCGCTGGATGCCATGCGGCGGGCGGGCGAGAAGGCGCTTTCGGAACGCTGACCCGCCGCCGGCCACGACCGCCGGAGGCGCGGAGCCGCACGGCGGTGCGCCGACGGGGCCGTCCGAGGGCCGTCCGCCTGCTGGACCGGCGGCGGGTCCCGGGGCCCGGACGTGGGAGGATCGTAGGTGGCGGGCCCGGGCCGCGCACCCGGTCGCGCCGTCGCAGTTCCAGGCGCGAGCATGAGGAGCACCGTTGAGCAGGTTGCGTTGGCTGACCGCGGGCGAGTCCCACGGACCCGCACTCGTGGCGACGCTGGAGGGCCTACCCGCCGGCGTGCCGATCACCACGGACATGGTGGCGGACCACCTCGCACGGCGGCGCCTGGGCTATGGACGCGGCGCCCGGATGAAGTTCGAGCGTGACGAGGTCACCTTCCTCGGCGGCGTCCGGCACGGCCTCACCCTCGGCTCACCGGTGGCGATCATGGTCGGCAACACCGAGTGGCCGAAGTGGGAGAAGGTCATGGCCGCCGACCCGGTCGACCCGGCGGAGCTGGCCGAACTGGCGCGCAACGCCCCGCTGACCCGCCCCCGCCCCGGCCACGCCGACCTGGCGGGCATGCAGAAGTACGGCTTCGACGAGGCGCGGCCCATCCTGGAGCGGGCCTCCGCGCGGGAGACCGCCGCCCGGGTGGCGCTGGGCGCGGTGGCCCGGTCGTACCTGAAGGAGACGGCCGGCATCGAGATCGTCAGCCACGTCGTGGAACTGGCGGCGGCCAAGGCGCCCTACGGCGTGTACCCGACACCGGCGGACGTCGAGAAGCTGGACGCGGACCCCGTGCGCTGCCTGGACGAGGACGCGTCGAAGGCGATGGTCGCCGAGATCGACCAGGCCCACAAGGACGGCGACACCCTCGGCGGTGTCGTCGAGGTGCTGGCCTACGGGGTGCCGGTGGGCCTCGGCTCGCACGTGCACTGGGACCGGCGGCTGGACGCCCGGCTCGCGGCGGCCCTGATGGGCATCCAGGCGATCAAGGGTGTCGAGGTCGGCGACGGCTTCGGCCTCGCCCGCGTCCCGGGCTCCCAGGCCCACGACGAGATCCTCACCACCGCCGACGGCATCCAGCGTGCCACCGGCCGCTCCGGCGGCACCGAGGGCGGGCTGACCACCGGTGAGCTGCTGCGGGTGCGGGCCGCCATGAAGCCGATCGCGACCGTGCCACGGGCGCTGCGGACCGTCGACGTCGCCACCGGCGAGCCGGCCCAGGCCCACCACCAGCGCTCCGACGTGTGCGCGGTCCCGGCGGCCGGCATCGTCGCCGAGGCGATGGTCGCCCTGGTCCTGGCGGACGCGGTGGCGGAGAAGTTCGGCGGCGACAGCGTGGCCGAGACCCGCCGCAACGTCCGGTCGTACCTCGACCACCTGTCCGTCCGATGAGCGCGATGCCGGTCGTCGTCCTGGTCGGCCCGATGGGCGTGGGCAAGTCCACCGTCGGACATCTGCTGGCCGGCCGGCTCGGGCTCCGCTACCGGGACACCGACGACGACATTGTGACCGAGCAGGGCCGGACCATCGCCGAGATCTTCGTCGACGACGGCGAGCCCGCCTTCCGGGCGATCGAGAAGGAGGCGGTGCGCCGGGCGCTGGCCGAGCACGACGGTGTGCTGGCGCTGGGCGGCGGCGCGATCCTCGACCCGGACACGCGCGCGCTGCTCGCCCAAGTGCGCGTGGTCTACCTGTCGATGGACGTCGAGGAGGCGGTCAGGCGCACCGGGCTGAACGTGGCCCGCCCGCTGCTCGCGGTCAATCCGCGCAAGCAGTGGCGCGAGCTGATGCAGGCCCGCCGGCACCTGTACGAGGAGGTCGCCACGGCCGTGGTGGCCACCGACGGCCGGACGCCCGAGGAAGTCACCCAAGCCGTCCTGGACGCAGTGGAGTTGAAGCAGGCATGAGCGAGGCAGTCACCCGGATCCACGTCGGCGGTACCGCGGGCACCGACCCCTACGACGTCCTCGTCGGACGTCAACTCCTCGGCGAACTGGCCGCTCTGATCGGCGAAAAGGCCAAGCGGGTCGCCGTGATCCACCCCGAGGCGCTCGCCGAGACCGGTGACGCGCTCCGCGCCGACCTGGCCGAGCAGGGCTTCGAGGCCGTCGCCATCCAGGTGCCGAACGCGGAGGAGGCCAAGACCGCCGAGGTCGCCGCCTACTGCTGGAAGGCGCTCGGCCAGTCCGGGTTCACCCGCTCCGACGTCATCGTGGGCGTCGGCGGCGGCGCCACCACGGACCTCGCCGGCTTCGTGGCCGCCACTTGGCTGCGCGGAGTGCGCTGGATCGCCGTCCCGACCACCGTGCTCGCCATGGTCGACGCGGCCGTCGGCGGCAAGACCGGCATCAACACCGCCGAGGGCAAGAACCTCGTCGGCGCGTTCCACCCGCCCGCGGGCGTGCTGTGTGACCTGGCGGCGCTGGACTCCCTCCCGGTCAACGACTACGTGTCCGGGCTGGCCGAGGTCATCAAGGCCGGCTTCATCGCCGACCCGGTGATCCTGGACCTCGTGGAGTCCGACCCGGAGGCCGCCCGCACCCCGGCCGGCCCGCACACCGCCGAGCTGATCGAGCGCTCCATCCGGGTGAAGGCCGACGTCGTGTCGAGCGACCTGAAGGAATCGGGTCTGCGGGAGATCCTCAACTACGGCCACACCCTCGGCCACGCCATCGAGAAGAACGAGCGGTACACGTGGCGGCACGGCGCGGCGGTGTCGGTGGGCATGCACTTCGCCGCCGAACTCGGCCGCCTGGCGGGCCGGTTGGACGACGCGACGGCGGACCGTCACCGTACGGTCCTCGAGTCCGTCGGCCTGCCCCTGCACTACCGCTACGACCAGTGGCCCAAGCTGGTGGAGACGATGAAGGTCGACAAGAAGTCGCGGGGCGACCTGCTGCGCTTCATCGTCCTGGACGGCCTTGCCAAGCCCACCGTCCTGGAGGGCCCGGACCCGGCCGTGCTGCTCGCCGCCTACGGCGAGGTGGGGGAGTAGGTCCCCCGAAGGGCGGTCCGTCCGATACGCCGTGCCCCGGCGGGCACTTCGGGCCGTCCCCGGCCGTTCACCAAACGGCGGCCGGGGACGGTACCGTTCGGTAGGGAAGCGGGACGGGCCCGCTGCCAGCGCCCATTGCCTTGTACGAGACGGAGTGGCACCGGATGCAGCACGCAGTGGGTTCGCCGCTGCCGCCGCCCCATCAGCCGGGGCAGGGGTCGGCCGCGGGCCGGCCGCCGGCCGCACACCTCCCGGGTCCGTACCACACCGGTGCGCACCTTCCGGGCCCGCCCCAGGGCTCGGCCCCCGTTCCGCCGCCGTCGGCTCCGGGGCGCCCCGGAGCGCAGACGGCACCGCAGCCACCGGTTCCGCCCGGGCCACCGACCCAGGCCGCGCCACCCTCACCGGACGCCACCGGCCACGTCCGGCTGCCGCCCGGCGGCCCGGTCGCCTTCCCTCCCGCGCCACCCGCCCACACCGCGCCCGACCCGACCACCACCACCCTCGCGGTGCTGCTGATCGGACCCGCCGGCGCCGGCAAGACGAGCGTCGCCAAGCACTGGGCCGAGCACCGCCGGGTCCCCACCGCGCACATCAGCCTCGACGACGTCCGCGAGTGGGTCCGCTCCGGCTTCGCCAACCCGCAGTCGGGGTGGAACGACAACTCCGAGGCGCAGTATCGTCTCGCCCGCCGTACGTGCGGGTTCGCCGCGCGCAACTTCCTCGCCAACGGCATCTCGTGCATTCTCGACGACGCCGTGTTCCCCGACCGCCCGGTCGTCGGCCTCGGCGGCTGGAAGCGGCATGTCGGGCCCGGTCTGCTCCCGGTCGTCCTGCTGCCCGGCCTCGACGTCGTCCTGGAGCGCAACGCCGAGCGCTCCGGCAACCGCCGCCTCACCGACGAGGAGGTCGCCCGCATCCACGGCCGCATGGCCGGCTGGTACGGCTCCGGCCTCCCCATCATCGACAACTCCCAGCTCGACATCCCGACCACCGCCCACCTCCTGGACGAGGTCCTGGCCAGAGCCATAGCGAGCCCCCCGGCCTGGTAGCCGGGCCGTCGTCGCGGCGGGCGGCTGGCCGGCACGGCAGCGCCTCGAGCGCGGGTGCGCTCCGCATCCGAGCGGCGCCCCGGAGTACGCGCACCCCCACTCGGCCCCTCTCGAACGGCGATATCCGGCCACGACTCTTACGCTCGGTTCATGTCAGAGGTGTACGCGGCCCGCCGAACCCGGCTACGGGAGCGCTGCAACGCGGGCGGCAGCGCGGCGGCGCTGGTGACTCGACCCGCCAATGTGCGGTACCTCGCGGGCGCGGCCCCGCACGGTGCCGTCCTGCTCCTCGGAAAGCGCGAGGACCTCCTGCTGTGCCAGACCCCACCCGACGACCGGCCCCACGAGGGACGTCCCGACGAGGCGCTGGGCGTCCAGGTCCTGCCCCAGCCCGGCGGCGACCCGGCCGTCGCCGCCGCCGACGTCGCCCAGTCCCAGGGCGCCGAGTCGCTCGCCGTCGAGGAGCACCACCTCACGGTGGCCCGCCACCGGGCCCTCGCCTCGGTGGCCCCCCGGATCCGCCTCGCCGACCTGGGCAGCGCGGTGGAGCAGCTCAGAGTCGTCAAGGACGAGGAGGAGATCTCCTGTCTGAGAATCGGAGCCGAGATCGCCGACCAGGCCCTCGGTGAACTGCTGGAGTCCATCCTCGTGGGCCGCACGGAGCGGCATCTCGCACTGGAGCTGGAGCGGCGGCTGGTCGACCACGGTGCTGACGGCCCGGCCTTCCCCACGTCCGTGGCCACGGGACCGAACTCGGGCCGCCGCGGTCACCGTCCCACGGACCGCCGGGTGGAGGAGGGCGACTTCCTCTCCGTGTGCCTGGGTGCGGCCTACCGGGGCTACCGCTGCGAGATCGGCCGTACGTTCGTGATCGGCACCTCCCCGGCGGACTGGCAGATCCAGCTGTACGACCTGGTCTTCGCCGCTCAGCGGGCCGGCCGGGAGGCGCTGGCACCGGGCGCCGCCTACCGGGACGTGGACCGCGCGGCACGTCAGGTCCTGGACTCCGCCGGGTACGCGGAGGGTCTTCAGCCGCTCACCGGGCACGGTGTCGGACTCGAAATCGACGAGGACCCGCAGTTGGCCCCCGCGGTCATGGGTAAACTGGACGCTTGCGTGCCGGTCACCGTCGAACCGGGGGTCCACCTCCCGGGCCGGGGCGGTGTCCGGATCGATGACACGCTCGTCGTACGCCCCGAGGCGGACGGCGGACCCGAGCTACTCACCATCACGACCAAGGAGCTGCTCGCGCTGTAGGTGCGTGCCCCGGGGTCGTCCACGTAAGTCCAGGAGATTGAAGCAACCGTGGCTTCCACGAACGACCTCAAGAACGGCATGGTGCTCAAGCTCGATGGCGGCCAGCTGTGGTCCGTCGTCGAGTTCCAGCACGTCAAGCCCGGCAAGGGCCCTGCCTTCGTGCGCACCAAGCTCAAGAACGTGCTCTCCGGCAAGGTCGTCGACAAGACCTTCAACGCCGGCGTCAAGGTCGAGACGGCCACCGTCGACAAGCGCGACATGCAGTTCTCCTACATGGACGGCGACTACTTCGTCTTCATGGACATGGAGACCTACGACCAGCTGCACATCGACCGCAAGGTCGTCGGCGACGCCGCCAACTTCCTGGTCGAGGGCTTCGAGGCCACCGTCGCCCAGCACGAGGGCGAGGTGCTCTTCGTCGAGCTGCCCGCGGCCGTCGAGCTGACCGTCGCCGAGACCGAGCCGGGCGTCCAGGGCGACCGCTCCACCGGCGGCACCAAGCCCGCCACGCTGGAGACCGGCCACCAGATCCAGGTCCCGCTCTTCATCACGACCGGCGAGAAGATCAAGGTCGACACCCGTACGAGCGACTACCTCGGCCGGGTGAACAGCTAACCGTGGCTGCCCGCAACACGGCCCGCAAGCGTGCCTTCCAGATCCTCTTCGAGGGCGACCAGCGCGGCGCCGACGTTCTGACCGTGCTCGCGGACTGGATACGGCACGCCCGCAGCGACACCCGGCAGCCGCCGGTGAGCGAGTACACGATGCAGCTGGTCGAAGGCTACTCCGCGCACGCGACCCGCATCGACGAGCTGATCGCGCAGTACGCGGTCGGCTGGACGCTGGACCGCATGCCGGTCGTCGACCGCAACATCCTGCGACTCGGCGCCTACGAGCTGATCTGGGTCGACGAGACCCCGGACGCCGTCGTGCTGGACGAGATGGTGCAGCTGGCGAAGGAGTTCTCCACGGACGAGTCGCCCTCGTTCGTCAACGGCCTGCTCGGCCGGCTGAAGGACCTCAAACCCTCGCTGCGCCGCGACACGAGCAGCGAGGCGTAGCCGGGGACGAGCGCGACAGGCGCAGACACGCCGGAGGGCCCGCAGCGACACCGCTGCGGGCCCTCCGGCGTGTGCGTGGCACTCCGGTCGTCCTGAGCCCCTCCAGGCCCGCAGAACGCCGCCGGGGTGGCCGGAACGAAGCTGTTCCGGCCACCCCGACGGTACGTTTCTGCTGAAGTCCCCGAGCCTGCCGAGACCGGCGGGGCTCAGGCCTCCTCGTGGGACGCGACCGCGCGGCGGGCGTCCGCGTCCAGCACACCCCAGCTGATCAGCTGCTCGGTGAGGACGGAGGGCGACTGGTCGTAGATGACGGCGAGTGTGCGCAGGTCGTCCTGGCGGATCGAGAGCACCTTGCCGTTGTAGTCACCGCGCTGCGACTGGATCGTGGCGGCGTACCGCTGGAGCGGGCCCGCCTTCTCGGCCGGCACCGTGGCCAGCCGCTCCAGGTCCAGAACCAGCTTCGGTGGGGGCTCGGCGGCACCGCCGGGGGTGGTGCCCGGCAGCAGTTCCTGCACGGGGACCCCGTAGAAATCCGCCAGCTCGGCGAGGCGCTGCACGGTCACGGCACGGTCGCCGCGCTCGTACGAGCCGACCACGACCGCCTTCCAGCGTCCCTGGCTCTTCTCCTCGACACCGTGGAGGGAAAGGCCCTGCTGGGTGCGGATCGCCCGGAGCTTGGCCCCGAGCTGTTTGGCGTATTCGCTGGACATATGGCTCCCCGGACACTGTGTCGACGCGGCCGGCAGTGGTTCCGTCCGCGCGGCTGGTAACTCACTGTGAGGTTACGCAGCGTTACTCTGCCGCGTCAAGCCGAATGGTCCGCCGCACCGCTTCCGTGGTACCGGCACTCGATTACTCCGAAGGGGTGATGTGCGGGGAACACAGGGGTGACGGACGGGGGGCGAGCGGGGCGGTGGGGGGGGGGGGGGCGGCACGGGGGGCGCGAGCGGGGCGGTCCGCGGCACCTGCTACCGTTGATGGCGCAAATCCGACGTCCTTTAAGGTCCGTCCCGTGAGGCGGAGAAGGAGGTCCGTTTCGTATGGACAAGCAGGACACGCATGCGAACGCGCAGGCGTCCGCCGCGCGGCCCGTGCTGGAAGGTCCCGACATCGCGCGGGTGCTGACCCGCATCGCCCACGAGATCGTCGAGCGCGCCAAGGGCGCCGACGACGTGGTGCTCCTCGGCATCCCCACCCGGGGCGTCTTCCTCGCCCAGCGGCTCGCCGCCAAGCTGGAGCAGATCACCGAGCGCGGGGTCCCCCACGGCTCGCTCGACATCACCATGTACCGCGACGACCTGCGCATGCAGCCGCCGCGGGCGCTGGCCCGCACCGAGATCCCCGGTGACGGCATCGACGGCAAGCTGGTCGTCCTCGTGGACGACGTGCTCTTCTCCGGCCGCACCATCCGCGCCGCCCTCGACGCCCTGAACGACATCGGGCGCCCCCGCGCCGTGCAGCTCGCCGTCCTCGTCGACCGGGGCCACCGCGAACTGCCCATCCGCGCCGACTACGTCGGCAAGAACCTCCCCACGTCGCTGCGGGAGACGGTCAAGGTCCACCTCGCCGAGGAGGACGGACGCGACACCGTGCTGCTCGGCGCCCAGCCGACCGCCCAGGGCCGGCAGCAGCACTAGCGCACGTGCGCGTACGGCCCGCCGTGCGCCCTCGCGCCGGTGCGTCGCGCCCACGCCTGCCCGGAATCTCCCTTTCCTGAACTGCCTTACGGAGCCTGACAGATGCAGCGTCATCTCATCTCGGCCGCCGACCTCACCCGCGACGACGCCGTCCTGATCCTCGACACCGCCGAGGAGATGGCCCGGGTCGCCGACCGGCCGATCAAGAAACTGCCGACCCTGCGCGGCCGTACCGTCGTCAACCTCTTCTTCGAGGACTCCACGCGCACCCGGATCTCCTTCGAGGCCGCCGAGAAGCGCCTGTCCGCGGACGTCATCAACTTCAGCGCCAAGGGATCGTCGGTGTCCAAGGGCGAGTCCCTGAAGGACACCGCCCAGACCCTGGAGGCCATGGGCGTCGACGCGGTGGTCATCCGGCACAGCGCGTCGGGGGCGCCGTACCGCCTGGCCACCTCCGGCTGGATCGACGCCGTGGTCATCAACGCCGGTGACGGCACCCACCAGCACCCCACGCAGGCGCTGCTCGACGCCTTCACGATGCGCCGCCGGCTGATCGGCCGGGACGCCGGCCTCGGCAAGGACCTGGGCGGTCGGCGGATCACCGTGGTCGGCGACGTCCTGCACAGCCGGGTCGCCCGCTCCAACGTCGACCTGCTGCACACCCTCGGCGCCGAGGTCACCCTCGTCGCCCCGCCCACCCTGCTGCCGGTCGGCGTCGAGTCCTGGCCCTGCGAGGTCTCCTACGACCTCGACGCGACCCTGCCCAAGTCGGACGCGGTGATGATGCTCCGCGTCCAGCGCGAGCGCATGAACGCCGCCTTCTTCCCGACCGAGCGCGAGTACTCCCGGCGCTACGGCCTGGACGCCGACCGCATGGCGCGGATGCCGGAGCACGCCATCGTGATGCACCCCGGGCCCATGGTCCGCGGCATGGAGATCACCGCCGAGGTCGCCGACTCCGAGCGCTGCACCGTCGTCGAGCAGGTCGCCAACGGCGTGTCCATCCGGATGGCCGTCCTGTACCTGCTGCTCGGCGGCAACGAGCCCGCCGTCACCCCCACCCGGACCACCGAGGAGAAGTAACCCTGATGAGCAAGATCCTGATCCGTGGTGCGAAGGTGCTCGGCGGCGAGCCGCAGGACGTGCTGATCGAGGGCGAGACCATCGCCGAGGTGGGCACCGGCCTGAGCGCGGAGGGCGCCGAGGTCGTCGAGGCCGACGGCAAGGTGCTCCTGCCGGGCCTGGTCGACCTCCACACCCATCTGCGCGAGCCGGGCCGCGAGGACTCCGAGACGGTCCTCACCGGCACCCGGGCCGCCGCCTCCGGCGGCTACACGGCCGTGTTCGCCATGGCCAACACCTTCCCCGTCGCCGACACCGCCGGCGTCGTCGAGCAGGTCTGGCGGCTCGGCCGGGAACACGGCTACTGCGACGTGCGGCCCATCGGCGCCGTCACCGTGGGCCTGGAGGGCAGGAAGCTGGCCGAACTGGGCGCGATGCACGAGTCGGCCGCCGGGGTCACCGTCTTCTCCGACGACGGCAAGTGTGTCGACGACGCCGTGATCATGCGCCGGGCGCTGGAGTACGTGAAGGCCTTCGGCGGGGTCGTCGCCCAGCACGCGCAGGAGCCGCGGCTGACCGAGGGCGCCCAGATGAACGAGGGCGTCGTCTCCGCCGAACTGGGCCTGGGCGGCTGGCCCGCGGTCGCCGAGGAGTCGATCATCGCCCGGGACGTCCTGCTCGCCGAGCACGTCGGCTCCCGTGTGCACATCTGCCACCTGTCGACCTCCGGCAGCGTCGAGATCGTGCGCTGGGCCAAGTCCCGCGGCATCGACGTCACCGCCGAGGTCACCCCGCACCACCTCCTGCTCACCGACGAGCTGGTGCGCACCTACAACCCGGTCTACAAGGTCAACCCGCCGCTGCGCACCGAGCGCGACGTCATGGCCCTGCGCGAGGCCCTCGCCGACGGGACCATCGACATCGTCGCCACCGACCACGCCCCGCACCCGCACGAGGACAAGGACTGCGAGTGGGCCGCGGCCGCCATGGGCATGGTCGGCCTGGAGACCGCCCTGTCGGTGGTCCAGGAGACCATGGTCGACACCGGGCTGCTGGACTGGGCGGGCGTCGCCGACCGCATGTCCTTCACGCCGGCCCGGATCGGGCGGGCCGGCGGCCACGGCCGCCCCGTCTCGGCTGGTGAGCCCGCCAACCTCACCCTCGTCGACACGGCATACCGTGGGCAGGTGGACCCCGCGGGCTTCGCCTCGCGCAGCCGCAACACCCCGTACGAGGGACGTGAGCTGCCGGGCCGTGTCACCCACACCTGGCTCCGGGGCAAGGCCACGCTCGTCGACGGGAAGCTCACGTGACACCTGTAATCCTGCTGGCCGAGGCCCAGAAGTCGGCCGACGTCACCGACTGGCCGGCCCGCATCGGCTGGCTCGTCGGACTCCTGCTCTTCATCGCGCTCGTCTACTGGCTGATGCGCGAGGGCTGGAAGTGGCGCGGCACGCTCCAGAGCGACCTGCCCCCGCTGCCCGGCGTGCCCGAGGAGACCGGCGAGGCGAGACTGACGATGAGCGGCCGCTACCACGGCTCCACCACCGCCGGGCAGTGGCTGGACCGGATCGTGGCCCACGGCCTGGGCACCCGCAGCCTGGCCGAGCTCACCCTGACCGACGCGGGCCTGGACGTCGTACGCCCCGGGGCGGCCGACTTCTTCATCCCCGCCGACGCGCTGCGCGGCGCCCGGCTCGACAAGGGCATCGCCGGCAAGGTCCTCACCGAGGGCGGACTGCTGGTGGTGACCTGGGCACACGGCGACAAGCTGATCGACTCCGGCTTCCGCTCCGAGCACGCGGCCGAACACACCGAGTGGGTCGACACCCTGAACCAGATGATCAACGACACGGAAGGCGCACGATGACGACCTCCACAAGGGGAAGCTCCTCACCGAGGAACAAGGCGCTTCCCGCCGTACTCGTCCTGGAGGACGGCCGCACCTTCCGCGGCCGCGCCTTCGGGGCCGTGGGGGAGACCTTCGGCGAAGCCGTGTTCTCCACCGGTATGACCGGCTACCAGGAGACCCTCACCGATCCGTCGTACGACCGCCAGATCGTCGTCGCGACCGCCCCGCAGATCGGCAACACCGGCTGGAACGACGAGGACGACGAGTCGGCGCGGATCTGGGTCTCCGGCTACGTCGTGCGCGACCCCGCGCGCGTGCCGTCCAACTGGCGCGCCAAGCGCTCCCTGGACGACGAGCTGGAGCGGCAGGGCGTGGTCGGCATCTCCGGCATCGACACCCGCGCCCTCACCCGCCACCTGCGCGAGCGCGGCGCCATGCGCGCCGGGATCTTCTCGGGAGAGGCCGTCGCCGCCGACTCCGAACTCCTCGCGCGGGTGCAGGCCCAGCCCCACATGAAGGGCGCGAGCCTGTACGAGGAGGTCGCGACGCGGGAGGCGTACGTCGTCCCCGCGATCGGCGAGAAGCGCTTCACCGTCGCCGCCATCGACCTCGGCATCAAGGGCATGACCCCGAACCGCATGGCCGAGCGCGGCATCGAGGTGCACGTGCTGCCCGCGACCGCGACGGCCGACGACGTCTACGCCGTCAACCCCGACGGGGTGTTCTTCTCCAACGGCCCCGGCGACCCGGCCACCGCCGACGGCCCGGTGGCGCTGATGACCGCCGTTCTGGAGCGGAGGACGCCCCTGTTCGGCATCTGCTTCGGCAACCAGATCCTCGGCCGCGCCCTCGGCTTCGGCACCTACAAGCTCAAGTACGGCCACCGGGGCATCAACCAGCCGGTCCAGGACCGTACGACCGGCAAGGTCGAGGTCACCGCGCACAACCACGGCTTCGCCGTGGACGCGCCGCTCGACAAGGTCAGCGACACGAAGTTCGGGCGCGCCGAGGTCTCCCACGTCTGTCTGAACGACGACGTCGTGGAGGGGCTGCGGCTGCTCGACCAGCCGGCCTTCTCCGTCCAGTACCACCCCGAAGCGGCAGCGGGCCCGCACGACGCCGCCTACCTGTTCGACCGCTTCGTCTCCCTGATGGAGGGCCAGCGTGCCTAAGCGCACCGATATCCAGTCCGTCCTGGTCATCGGCTCCGGCCCGATCGTCATCGGCCAGGCCGCCGAGTTCGACTACTCCGGCACCCAGGCGTGCCGCGTCCTGAGGTCCGAGGGCCTGCGGGTCGTCCTGGTGAACTCCAACCCGGCGACGATCATGACCGACCCGGAGATCGCCGACGCCACCTACGTCGAGCCGATCACCCCCGAGTTCGTCGAGAAGATCATCGCCAAGGAGCGCCCCGACGCGCTGCTGCCCACCCTGGGCGGCCAGACGGCCCTCAACACGGCCATCAAGCTGCACGAGAACGGCGTCCTGGACAAGTACGGCGTCGAGCTGATCGGCGCCAACGTCGAGGCCATCCACAAGGGCGAGGACCGCGACCAGTTCAAGGACGTCGTGGAGGCCGTCCGCCGCAGGACCGGCCACGGCGAGTCCGCCCGCTCGGTGATCTGCCACACCATGGACGAGGTGCTCGCCGGCGTCGACGAGCTCGGCGGCTACCCGGTCGTCGTCCGCCCCTCCTTCACCATGGGCGGCGCCGGCTCCGGCTTCGCCCACGACGAGGACGAACTGCGCCGCATCGCCGGCACCGGCCTCGCGCTCTCCCCGACCACCGAGGTGCTCCTGGAGGAGTCCATCCTCGGCTGGAAGGAGTACGAGCTGGAGCTGATGCGCGACAAGCACGACAACGTCGTGGTCGTCTGCTCCATCGAGAACTTCGACCCGATGGGCGTGCACACCGGCGACTCGATCACCGTCGCCCCGGCGATGACGCTCACCGACCGCGAGTACCAGGTCCTGCGCGACATCGGCATCGCCGTCATCCGCGAGGTCGGCGTCGACACCGGCGGCTGCAACATCCAGTTCGCGGTGAACCCCGAGGACGGTCGCGTGATCGTCATCGAGATGAACCCGCGCGTCTCCCGCTCCTCGGCCCTGGCCTCCAAGGCGACCGGCTTCCCGATCGCCAAGATCGCCGCCAAGCTCGCCGTCGGCTACACCCTCGACGAGATCCCCAACGACATCACCCAGGAGACCCCGGCCTCCTTCGAGCCGACCCTGGACTACGTCGTCGTCAAGGCGCCCCGGTTCGCCTTCGAGAAGTTCCCGCAGGCCGACTCCACGCTGACCACCACCATGAAGTCGGTCGGCGAGGCCATGGCCATCGGCCGCAACTTCACCGAGGCCTTCCAGAAGGCGCTGCGCTCGCTGGAGAAGAAGGGCAGCCAGTTCACGTTCGTCGGCGAGACCGGCGACAAGGACGCGCTGCTGCGCGAGGCCGTACGCCCCACCGACGGCCGGATCAACACGGTCATGCAGGCCATCCGGGCGGGCGCCACCCCCGAGGAGGTCTTCGAGCACACGAAGATCGACCCCTGGTTCGTCGACCAGCTCTTCCTGATCAAGGAGACCGCGGACGAGCTGACCGAGGCCCCCGAGCTCACCCCCGGCCTGCTGGCCGAGGCGAAGCGGCACGGCTTCTCCGACCAGCAGATCGCCGAGATCCGCGGCCTGCGCGAGGACGTCGTCCGCGAGGTACGGCACGCGCTCGGCATCCGCCCGGTCTACAAGACGGTCGACACCTGCGCCGCCGAGTTCGCCGCGCGGACGCCGTACTTCTACTCCTCCTACGACGAGGAGAGCGAGGTCGCCCCGCGCGAGAAGCCCGCGGTGATCATCCTGGGCTCCGGGCCCAACCGCATCGGCCAGGGCATCGAGTTCGACTACTCCTGCGTCCACGCCTCCTTCGCGCTGTCCGACGCCGGGTACGAGACCGTGATGGTCAACTGCAACCCGGAGACCGTCTCCACCGACTACGACACCTCCGACCGGCTGTACTTCGAGCCGCTCACCCTGGAGGACGTCCTGGAGATCGTCCACGCGGAGCGGCAGGCCGGCCCGGTCGCCGGTGTCGTCGTCCAGCTCGGCGGCCAGACCCCGCTGGGCCTCGCCCAGGCGCTCAAGGACAACGGCGTGCCGATCGTGGGCACGTCCCCCGAGGCGATCCACGCCGCCGAGGACCGGGGCGCCTTCGGGCGGGTCCTGGCCGAGGCGGGCCTGCCCGCCCCCAAGCACGGCACCGCCACCACCTTCGCCCAGGCCAAGACGATCGCCGACGAGATCGGCTACCCGGTCCTCGTGAGGCCGTCCTACGTCCTCGGCGGACGCGGCATGGAGATCGTCTACGACGAGGCGCGCCTGGAGGCGTACATCGCCGAGTCCACCGAGATCAGCCCCTCCCGGCCGGTCCTGGTCGACCGCTTCCTGGACGACGCCATAGAGATCGACGTCGACGCCCTCTACGACGGCGAGGAGCTGTACCTGGGCGGCGTCATGGAGCACATCGAGGAGGCCGGCATCCACTCCGGCGACTCGGCGTGCGCCCTGCCGCCGATCACGCTCGGCGGCTTCGACATCAAGCGCCTGCGCGCCTCCACGGAGGCCATCGCGCGCGGTGTCGGTGTGCGCGGACTGATCAACATCCAGTTCGCGCTGGCCGGCGACATCCTCTATGTCCTGGAGGCCAACCCGCGCGCCTCCCGCACGGTCCCCTTCACCTCCAAGGCGACCGCCGTGCCGCTGGCCAAGGCCGCCGCCCGCATCTCCCTGGGCGCGACCGTCGCCGAGCTGCGCGCGGAGGGCCTGCTGCCGAAGAACGGCGACGGCGGCACCATGCCGCTGGACGCGCCGATCTCCGTCAAGGAGGCGGTCATGCCGTGGACGCGGTTCCGCGACATCCAGGGCCGCGGCGTCGACACCGTCCTCGGCCCGGAGATGCGCTCCACCGGGGAGGTCATGGGCATCGACTCCGTCTTCGGCACGGCCTACGCCAAGTCGCAGTCGGGCGCCTACGGTCCGCTGCCCACCAAGGGCCGCGCGTTCATCTCGGTCGCCAACCGGGACAAGCGCTCGATGATCTTCCCGGCCCGGGAGCTGGTCGCCCACGGCTTCGAGCTGCTCGCCACCTCCGGCACCGCCGAGGTGCTCAAGCGCAACGGCATCAACGCCACCGTCGTGCGCAAGCAGTCCGAGGGCACCGGCCCGAACGGCGAGCGGACCATCGTCCAGCTCATCCACGACGGCGAGGTCGACCTCATCGTCAACACCCCGTACGGCACCGGCGGCCGTCTCGACGGCTACGACATCCGTACGGCGGCCGTGGCACGGTCCGTGCCGTGCCTGACGACGGTCCAGGCCCTCGCCGCGGCGGTCCAGGGCATCGACGCCCTCAACCACGGCGACGTGGGCGTGCGTTCCCTCCAGGAACACGCCGAATTCCTGACCGCGGCCCGCGACTAGCAGCCCCGAGGGGGACACCGGAAACGGTGTCCCCCTCTTCATGAGGACACCATGTACAAGATCTTCTTCAATCTGGTCTTCCGGCGCATGGATCCCGAGCAGGCCCACCACCTGGCCTTCCGCTGGATCCGTCTGGCCGTGCGCATTCCCGTGCTGCGCACGTTCCTCGCCGCCGCCCTGGCTCCCCGCCACGAGGAGCTGCGCACCGAGGCCCTGGGGCTGCGCATGCACGGCCCCTTCGGGCTCGCGGCCGGCTTCGACAAGAACGCCGTCGCCATCGACGGGATGACCATGCTGGGCTTCGACCACGTCGAGATCGGCACCGTCACCGGCGAACCGCAGCCCGGGAACCCCAGGAAGCGGCTGTTCCGGCTCGTCGCGGACCGCGCGCTCATCAACCGCATGGGCTTCAACAACGACGGCTCGCTGGCCGTGGCCGCGCGCCTGGCCTCGCGCACCCCCGTCTTCAGGACGGTCGTGGGCGTCAACATCGGCAAGACCAAGGTCGTCCCCGAGGAGGAGGCCGTCGGTGACTACGTGAAGTCCGCCGAGCGCCTCGCCCCCCACGCCGACTACCTGGTCGTCAACGTCTCCTCGCCGAACACGCCCGGCCTGCGCAACCTCCAGGCCACGGAGGCGCTGCGCCCGCTGCTGAGCGCCGTGCGCGAGACCGCCGACCGCGTCGTGCCGGGGCGCCGGGTGCCGCTGCTGGTGAAGATCGCCCCCGACCTCGCCGACGAGGACGTCGACGCCGTCGCCGACCTCGCCGCGGAACTCGGCCTGGACGGCATCATCGCCACGAACACCACGATCGCCCGCGAGGGACTCGGGCTGCGCTCCGACCCGGCCCTGGTCGCCGAGACCGGCGGGCTGTCCGGCGCCCCGCTCAAGGAACGCTCCCTGCAGGTGCTGCGCCGCCTCTACGCGCGCGTGGGCGACCGCATCACCCTCGTCGGCGTGGGCGGCGTCGAGAACGCCGAGGACGCCTGGCAGCGCGTCCTGGCCGGCGCCACGCTGGTCCAGGGCTACAGCGCGTTCATCTACCAGGGGCCGTTCTGGGCCCGCGCGATCCACAAGGGGCTCGCCGCGCGCCTGCGCGCCAGCCCGTACGCCACCCTCGCCGACGCGGTCGGCGCCGATGTGAAGAAGGCCGGCGTGACGCCGGCCGATGCGAAGAACGCCGATGTGAGGAAGGCAGGGAAGACCGCATGAGCCTGATGGAACCCTTCGGCGCCCGACTGCGCCGCGCCATGGACGAGCGAGGCCCGCTGTGCGTCGGCATCGACCCGCACGCGTCCCTGCTCGCCGAGTGGGGCCTGAACGACGACGTGGCCGGCCTGGAGCGGTTCAGCCGCACGGTCGTCGAGGCGGTGGCCGGCCGGGTGGCCGTCCTGAAGCCGCAGAGCGCCTTCTTCGAACGCTTCGGCTCCCGGGGCGTGGCCGTGCTGGAGAAGACGGTCCAGGAGGCGCGGGCGGCCGGGGCACTGGTCGTCATGGACGCCAAGCGCGGAGACATCGGCTCCACCATGGCCGCCTACGCCGAGTCCTTCCTGCACAAGGACGCGCCGCTGTTCTCGGACGCGCTGACCGTCTCGCCGTACCTCGGGTACGGCTCGCTCGAGCCCGCGGTCGAACTGGCGCGGGAGAGCGGCGCCGGCCTGTTCGTGCTGGCGCTGACCTCCAACCCGGAGGGCGGCGAGGTGCAGCACGCCGTTCGGCCCGACGGCCGGAACGTCGGTGCGACGATGCTCGCGCACCTGGCGCGGGAGAACGCCGGAGAGAGCCCGATGGGCTCCTTCGGCGCGGTGGTGGGGGCCACGCTCGGCGACCTGTCGTCGTACGACCTGGACATCAACGGACCGCTGCTGGCGCCCGGGATCGGGGCCCAGGGGGCGACCCCGGCCGATCTCCCCGCGGTCTTCGGTCCCGCGGTGCGCACGGTCGTCCCGAACGTCAGCCGGGGTGTTCTTCGTCACGGTCCCGACGTCGTCGCGCTGCGTGACGCGGCGGGACGCTTCGCCGACGAGATCCGGGTCGCGGTGGCCGTCGGCTGAGGTCGCGGGCGTGATCCGGCGGCGCGCGAGGCTGGATACATTCTCAAATCAGAGGCAATATGTCTTAAATGTCTGCCCTCACTGAGGCTGACCAGGACTTTTCCGCTGTTCTCGCTGACTCTGGCGTCCTTGACCGCTAGTCTCCGTCGAGTGGGGCCACCTCCCACGCCCTCGAGGCAGTGGGGGAGAACGGGCAAGCGTGTTGCTCGTGGCTCCCCAGGTGTGGGGCGACTAGGTTCCTCACCGGTCCGTATCCGACAGTTCGACATCCGAGGTGACGTAGGCGTGGCTCTTCCGCCCCTTACCCCTGAACAGCGCGCAGCCGCGCTCGAAAAGGCCGCCGCGGCTCGCCGGGAGCGGGCCGAGGTCAAGAATCGACTCAAGCACTCAGGCGCCTCCCTGCACGAGGTCATCAAGCAGGGCCAGGAGAACGACGTCATCGGCAAGATGAAGGTGTCCGCCCTTCTTGAGTCCCTGCCGGGCGTGGGCAAGGTCCGCGCCAAGCAGATCATGGAGCGACTCGGCATCTCCGAGAGCCGTCGGGTCCGCGGCCTCGGCTCCAACCAGATCGCTTCCCTGGAGCGTGAGTTCGGCAGCACCGGCTCCTGAACCCCGGCTCGTCGGGAAGGGAGTCCCGGGCACTCCGGGATTGCTGGAATAATCGCTGCATGGCTGTAACACCCCGGGGGACGTCCCCCGTCCCCCCGGACGCACGTCCGCGGCTGACCGTGCTCTCCGGCCCCTCCGGGGTCGGCAAGAGCACGGTCGTCGCCCATATGCGCAAGAAGCACCCCGAGGTCTGGCTCTCGGTGTCGGCGACGACCCGGAAGCCCCGCCCCGGCGAACAGCACGGGGTCCACTATTTCTTCGTCACCGACGACGAGATGGACAAGCTGATCGCCAACGGCGAGCTGCTGGAGTGGGCCGAGTTCGCCGGCAACCGCTACGGCACGCCGCGCGCCGCCGTGCTGGACCGCCTGGAGGCGGGCGAGCCGGTCCTGCTGGAGATCGACCTCCAGGGCGCCCGGCAGGTCCGCGAGTCCATGCCCGAGGCCCAGTTGGTGTTTCTCGCTCCGCCCTCCTGGGAGGAGCTGGTGCGCCGCCTCGCCGGCCGGGGGACCGAACCGCCCGAGGTGATCGAGCGCCGGCTGCGGGCGGCGAAGGTCGAGCTGGCGGCCGAGCCGGAGTTCGATACGACCCTGGTCAACACCTCCGTCGAGGACGTGGCGCGGGAGCTGCTAGCCTTGATGGACGTTGTGTGATCGTGACGGTCACCGCGGTGGTCGCACCGGGTGATCCACACGACTGAATCTTTCCCATCCATCGGAAGGTAGAGCGTGTCCTCTTCCATCTCCGCGCCCGAGGGCATCATCAACCCGCCGATCGACGAGCTCCTCGAGGCCACCGACTCGAAGTACAGCCTCGTGATCTACGCGGCCAAGCGGGCCCGCCAGATCAACGCGTACTACTCGCAGCTCGGCGAGGGTCTCCTGGAGTACGTCGGTCCGCTCGTCGACACCCACGTCCACGAGAAGCCGCTCTCCATCGCCCTGCGCGAGATCAACGCGGGGTTGCTGACCTCCGAGGCCGTCGAGGGCCCGGGGCAGTAGGTGTTTTTTCCCACAGGCCCGGCAGCGCGGCTGTCGGGCCTGTGGTGTGCCCGGGAACGCGGGGTTCGTCCCGCGCTCGAACGGCGATGATGCAGCATGGACGCGTACGCCGATGAGCCGAGGCGTGCGTGTCGTGTGTGCCGAGTGCGGGAGGCCCGGTGAGCAAGCCCAAGGTCGTTCTGGGGGTCAGCGGCGGCATCGCCGCCTACAAGGCGTGCGAACTGCTGCGCCGGCTGACCGAGTCCGGACACGACGTCCGTGTCGTGCCCACCGCCTCCGCGCTGCACTTCGTCGGCGCCGCGACCTGGTCCGCCCTGTCCGGCCACCCCGTCGCCACCGAGGTCTGGGACGACGTGCACGAGGTGCCGCACGTCCGCATCGGCCGGCACGCCGACCTGGTCGTCGTGGCCCCCGCCACGGCGGACATGCTCGCCAAGGCCGCTCACGGCCTCGCCGACGACCTGCTGACCAACACCCTGCTCACCGCCCACTGCCCGGTGGTCTTCGCCCCGGCCATGCACACCGAGATGTGGGAGCACCCGGCCACGCGGGAGAACGTGGCGACGCTGCGCCGGCGCGGCTGCGTCGTCGTCGAACCGGCCGTCGGCCGGCTCACCGGCGTCGACACCGGCAAGGGCCGGCTGCCCGACCCGGCGGAGATCTTCGAGGTCTGCCGTCGCGTCCTGGCCCGCGGCGTGACCGAGCCGGACCTGGCCGGCCGGCACGTCGTCATCAGCGCCGGCGGCACCCGGGAACCTCTGGACCCGGTTCGCTTCCTCGGCAACCGCTCCTCCGGCAAGCAGGGCTACGCCCTGGCCCGTACGGCCGCGGCCAGGGGCGCCCGGGTGACCCTGGTCGCAGCCAACACCACCGGCCTGCCCGACCCGGCGGGCGTGGACGTCGTCCCGGTGGGGACGGCCGTGGAGCTGCGTGAGGCGGTGCTCAAGGCGAGCAGGGACGCCGACGCGGTGGTCATGGCCGCCGCCGTCGCCGACTTCCGGCCCGCGGCCTACGCGACCGGGAAGATCAAGAAGAAGGACGACCAGGAACCGGAGGCTCTCGCCCTGGTCCGCAATCCGGACGTCCTCGCGGAGATTTCGGCCGACCGGGCGCGCCCCGGACAGGTGATCGTGGGCTTCGCCGCCGAGACCGACGACGTCCTCGCCAACGGCCGCAAGAAGCTGGCGCGCAAGGGCTGCGACCTCCTCGTGGTCAACGAGGTGGGGGAGCGCAAGACCTTCGGCGCGGAGGAGAACGAGGCCGTGGTGCTGGCCGCCGACGGCGGCGAGACCCCCGTACCGCACGGCCCGAAGGAGGCCCTGGCCGACACCGTGTGGGACCTCGTGGCCGCCCGGCTGCGTTGAAACCCGTCCCCGGCCGGTTCACCCGGATCCCGTACGGGGGCGGCGGCACCCTGGCCAAGGTCGCCGGGCATTGGGCACAATGCCCGTGCCGCAGGTCGCAGTGGGCCCGAGAGGCGAGACGGGTGGGCCCGTGGCCGAGTGCGACCGATAAACTGTCTTCCGGACGGCGCAGGGCGCAGCCCCCGTGCCGTCCACCAATGATCAGCCAGCAGCCGCTGCAACCCCAGGGAGCGTTGTGTCCCGTCGCCTGTTCACCTCGGAGTCCGTGACCGAGGGTCACCCCGACAAGATCGCTGATCAGATCAGCGACACCATTCTCGACGCACTGCTGCGCGAGGACCCGACCTCCCGGGTCGCGGTGGAGACCTTGATCACCACCGGCCTGGTCCACGTGGCCGGTGAGGTCACCACCAAGGCCTACGCGGACATCGCGACCCTGGTCCGCAGCAAGATCCTCGAGATCGGTTACGACTCCTCGAAGAAGGGCTTCGACGGCGCTTCCTGCGGCGTGTCCGTGTCGATCGGCGCGCAGTCCCCGGACATCGCGCAGGGCGTCGACGCGGCGTACGAGACCCGGGTCGAGGGCGACGACGACGAACTGGACCGGCAGGGCGCCGGCGACCAGGGCCTGATGTTCGGCTACGCCTCGGACGAGACGCCGACGCTGATGCCGCTGCCGATCTTTCTGGCCCACCGGCTGTCCAAGCGCCTGTCGGACGTGCGCAAGAACGGGACGATCCCCTACCTGCGCCCGGACGGCAAGACCCAGGTCACCATCGAGTACGACGGCGACAAGGCGGTCCGCCTGGACACCGTCGTGGTCTCCTCGCAGCACGCCAGCGACATCGACCTGGAGTCCCTGCTGGCCCCCGACATCCGCGAGTTCGTCGTCGAGCCCGAGCTGAAGGCTCTGCTGGACGACGGCATCAAGCTGGACACCGAGGGCTACCGCCTGCTGGTCAACCCCACCGGCCGGTTCGAGATCGGCGGCCCGATGGGTGACGCGGGCCTGACCGGCCGGAAGATCATCATCGACACCTACGGCGGCATGGCCCGCCACGGCGGCGGCGCGTTCTCCGGCAAGGACCCGTCCAAGGTGGACCGCTCGGCCGCGTACGCCATGCGCTGGGTGGCGAAGAACGTGGTGGCCGCGGGCCTCGCCTCCCGCTGCGAGGTGCAGATCGCCTACGCGATCGGCAAGGCCGAGCCGGTCGGTCTGTTCGTGGAGACCTTCGGCACCCACAAGATCGACCCGGAGAAGATCGAGAAGGCCATCGACCAGGTCTTCGACCTGCGTCCGGCCGCGATCATCCGCGACCTCGACCTGCTGCGCCCGATCTACGCCCAGACCGCCGCCTACGGCCACTTCGGCCGCGAGCTGGCCGACTTCACGTGGGAGCGCACCGACCGCGTGGACGCCCTGCGCCAGGCCGCGGGCCTGTAAGCGGCCCTTCGGCCCGCGAGCCGTCCGTTCGTCGAGGCCCGGTTCCCGGTCACGGGAGCCGGGCCTCGACGCGTACCCGTCGTCGCTCAGCGGCCGGGCACGGGGCGGGTCCGCCGCCGCGGGCGGTCGATCTCGCAGATCCTGACCCGCTCCACCGCCCGGTTGCCGGGCCGGACGGCGGGCGTGGCCGGGTGGTTCCCGGACCGGCCCGGCCGCGCCGCCCCGTGAAGCTGAATCCGTGTCGGTGCCGTGCAGGATCTCGGGCCGGCGCCGTTGTCGGTGTCGTTTGGTAAGAATGCAAGCGTGAGCAGCGAGAACGGACCGGACGAAGGCGGAGCCGAGGGGGCGCCGCCGGAGCAGCTCGCGCTCATCCGGGAGACCGTACGCAAGGCGAAGGAGCCACGTGCCAAGCCGCGCACCTGGCGGGGGGCGGCGCTCGCGGAGCGACTGCCCGTCGCGCGGGTGCTCGTCGACAAGGGCGTGCTCCACCTCGACCGGTACTTCGACTACGCCGTGCCCGCCGAGCTGGACGCCGACGCCCAGCCGGGCGTGCGGGTACGGGTGCGGTTCGGTGCCGGACGGCACCGGGTCCGGGAGGGCCGGCGCGAGGGCGGCGGGCTCATCGACGGGTTCCTGATCGAGCGCCGGGCCGAGTCCGACTACGCGGGGCCGCTGGCCGCGCTCGCCCAGGTCGTGTCGCCCGAACCCGTGCTGAGCGAAGAACTGCTCGGGCTGGCCAGAGCCGTCGCCGACCGGTACGCGGGCAGCGTCGCCGACGTGCTGCAACTCGCCGTGCCGCCGCGCAGTGCCCGCGCCGAGCGGCAGCCCTCGCCTCCCGCGCTGCCCCCGCCTCCCGTCCCGGACGCCGGCTCGTGGGCCCGGTACGAGCACGGGGGCGCCTTCCTCGCCGCACTGGCCTCCGGCGGCGGCCCCAGGGCCGTCTGGAACGCCCTGCCGGGGCCGGAGTGGAGCGAGGAACTGGCCCGCGCGGTCGCCGCGACGCTCGCCTCGGGACGGGGCGCGCTCGTCGTCGTACCGGACGGCCGGGTCGCCGCCCGGGTGGACGCCGCGCTGACCTCCCTCCTCGGCGGGGGGCGGCACGCCCTGCTCACCGCCGACGCCGGCCCCGAGCAGCGGTACCGGCAGTGGCTGGCGGTCAGCAGGGGCTCCGTACGGGCCGTCGTCGGGACCCGAGCCGCCATGTTCGCGCCGGTGCGCGACCTGGGACTGGTCGCCCTCTGGGACGACGGCGACGACAGCCTGAGCGAGCAGCACGCACCGCAGCCGCACGCGCGCGAGGTGCTGCTGCTGCGCGCCGCACTCGACCGGTGCGGCTTTCTGCTCGGCGGCTGGAACTGCACCGTCGAGGCCGCCCAGCTCGTCGAGAGCGGCTGGGCGCGGCCCCTGGTCGCGGCGCGCGAACAGGTGCGCCGGGCGGCCCCGCTCGTGCGCACCGTGGGCGACGACGACCTCGCGCGGGACGAGGCGGCCCGGGCCGCGCGGCTGCCCACGCTCGCCTGGCAGGCCGCCCGTGAGGGCCTGCGACACGGTCCGGTTCTGGTGCAGGTGCCCCGGCGGGGGTACGTCCCACGGATGGCCTGCGCCCAGTGCCGGGCGCCCGCCCGTTGCCGGCACTGCGCCGGCCCCCTCCAGGGGCAGGACGCGGACTCGCTCCGCTGCGGCTGGTGCGGGCGCGAGGAGACCTCCTGGCACTGCCCGGAGTGCGGATCCCTCCGGCTGCGGGCCCAGGTCGTCGGGGCCCGCCGGACCGCCGAGGAGCTCGGGCGGGCCTTCCCCGCCGTGCCGGTGCGCACCTCGGGGCGCGAGCACGTGCTGGACACGGTCCCTGCGGCGCCCGCGCTGGTCGTGAGCACACCGGGCGCCGAGCCGGTCGCCGAGGGCGGATACGCGGCGGCGCTGCTGCTGGACGGCTGGGCCATGCTGAGCCGCCCCGACCTGCGGGCGGGCGAGGACGCGCTGCGCCGGTGGATCGGGGCCGCCGCGCTCGTCCGGCCGCAGGAGGCGGGCGGCACGGTGGTCGTCGTCGCCGAGCCGACCCTGCGGCCCGTGCAGGCACTGGTGCGCTGGGACCCCGTCGGGCACGCGGTCCGGGAGCGCGCCGAGCGGGCCGAACTGGGATTCCCGCCGGTCTCCCGGATGGCCGCCGTATCGGGTCCGCCGGAGACGGTGGCCGACTTCCTCCGCGCGGTCGAACTGCCGCCCGACGCGGAGATCCTGGGCCCGGTGCCGCTTTCCGTCACCCCGCCCGGACGGCCCCGGCGGTCGGGCGCGCCGCCGCCCGGCGAGCAGTGGGACCGGGCGCTGATCCGTGTCCCGCCCGGCAGCGGAGCGGCGCTCGCCGCCGCCCTGAAGGCCGCCCAGGCGGCGCGCACGGCCCGGGGGAGCGGTGAGCCGGTGTGGGTGCGGATCGACCCGCCGGACATCGGGTGAGGCGACGGAGGACCGGGGGACGTGACCGACGAGCGGTGAGGTGACGCATGTCCGGGAGACGTGACCGACGGGAGGCGACGACGGTCCGGGACCGGCGGGCGGTGACAGGTCGTCACGAACGGCCAGGGGTGTCGCGGATGCGCGATGCCCTCCCGGAACTCCGGGGAGGGCATCGGTGAAGGATCGTCAGCGGGCGGGTCCTGCCCCGCCCTCAGCCGTTGCGCGGCACGGGAAACGCCGTGGGCCGCGCGTCCTCGCGCAGCGACGGGCTGCCCGCCGTCGGCTGGGTCGGCATGGAGCGGGCCGCGGGCACCGTCGGCATCGCGGAGAGACCGGTGCCGACGTTGACCGTGCGGGTGCCCGAGGGCTCCGCGCCCCGCTCGGTCTCCGCGGCCGCCTGCGCGGCGGCACGGCGCGCGCCGTAACGACGGTGGACCGCCTGCTTGGTGACGCCGAGCGCCGAACCCACGGCGTCCCACGAGAAGCCGAGCGAACGGTCGAAGTCCACGGCGGCCGTGACCAGCGTCTCGACGCTGTCCCGCAACTCCTGCGCGAGGCGGACGGTAGGGGCCGGGGCGCGTCCGTAGACGACGAAGCCCGTGGAGGGACCGGAGCGGCGCGGACGGTAGACGTTGCCCAACTGGGCGGTGAGCGTGCGCAGCGCGTCCACCTGCCGACGGACCCGCTCGATGTCCCGCACCAGCAAGTGCAGGCTCGCCCGGGCCTGGGCGTCGTGGGTTGCGTGGTCGGCCATGAACAAGCCTCTCGAACCGGCGTTGAAAGGAATCGAGCCGCGCGAGCGCGGCCCCTGGCGGTCAACTCTGTCTTGACCAACGCGCTTTCGCTCCGCTGGTCACGGTGTGGGGGCGTAAGGGCATATGCGTACGCCCCCCACGGGCGTGCGCCGCGCCGCTCGTCGGCCTCGGCTGTCCGTGCATGGTCATAGACTGGTGTGCTGCCCGCCCAGCCCCCGACCGAGAGGCCGCACCCGCCCATGAAGCTCGTCTTCGCCGGTACCCCCGAGGTCGCCGTTCCCGCTCTGGACGCTCTGCTCGCCTCCGGGCGGCACGAGGTGGCCGCCGTCGTCACCCGCCCCGACGCACCGGCCGGACGTGGGCGCCGGCTGGTCGCGAGCCCGGTCGCCGAGCGGGCCGAGGAGGCCGGCGTCGAGGTGCTCAAGCCGGAGCGGCCGCGTGACCCCGAGTTCCTGGAGCGGCTGACGCGGATCGCCCCGGACTGCTGCCCCGTCGTCGCCTACGGCGCCCTGCTGCCCCGGGCCGCCCTGGACATTCCCGCGCACGGCTGGGTCAATCTGCACTTCTCCCTGCTGCCCGCCTGGCGCGGCGCGGCGCCCGTGCAGCACAGCCTCATGGCGGGCGACGAGATCACCGGCGCCTCCACCTTCCTCATCGAGGAGGGCCTGGACTCGGGCCCGGTCTACGGCACCGTCACGGAGCGGATCCGGCCCACCGACACCAGCGGCGACCTGCTCACCCGGCTGGCCTTCGCCGGTGCCGGACTGCTCGTCGCGACCATGGACGGCATCGAGGACGGCACCCTGAAGGCCGTACCGCAGCCGGCCGAGGGCGTCACCCTCGCGCCGAAGATCACCGTCGAGGACGCCAGGATCGACTGGAGCGCCCCCGCCCTGCGCGTCGACCGGGTGGTGCGTGGTTGCACGCCGGCCCCCGGCGCCTGGACCACGTTCCGCGGCGAGCGGCTGAAGCTGATCCAGGTCGCCCTCGCGCCGCAGCGGACCGACCTCACCCCGGGCGCGCTCGCCGTCGGCAAGAACAGCGTTCACGTCGGCACCGGCTCACACGCCGTCGAGCTGCTGTGGGTGCAGGCCCAGGGCAAGAAACCGATGCGCGCGGCGGACTGGGCACGCGGCGTGCGCATCGCCGAGGGCGAGACCCTCGGGAACTGACCGCCGACCGCCTCGCGGGCCGCGGCCCGGGCAGGTCCCGGCGAGTCCCGTCCGCCCGGGCCCGGCTTCTCGGGCGGCAGCCCGCCGGACGAGCTCGCCGGCCGTAGGCCATGCGGCCGTGCCGGCCGCGGCCCGGGCCGGGATCGTCGGCTGCCCGTGACGGCGCCGCCCCATGGGCCGCCGCGGACCAGCCGTCCGCCGCCGGACGTAGCCTGGTCGAAGAGCACACCCGGGCCACGCGCACCCACGCCCAGCACATTCGTGCGCAGCGCATCCGTGCGCGGCGCCCCAGACATCCGGAGCACCTTTTCCGTGAGTGACACCCCCCGTCGGCCCCGCAGGCCCGCCAAGCCCTACCGCAGGCCGCAGAAGGACCCCGTCCGCATCCTCGCCTTCGAGGCGCTGCGCGCCGTGGACGAGCGGGACGCCTACGCCAACCTCGTTCTGCCGCCCCTGCTGCGCAAGGCGCGGGAGAAGGAGGGACCCGAGAAGTTCGACGGGCGGGACGCCGCGCTCGCCACCGAGCTGGTGTACGGCACGCTGCGCCGGCAGGGGACCTACGACGCGATCCTCGCCGCCTGCGTGGACCGGCCGCTCAGGGAGGTCGACCCGCCCGTCCTGGACGTGCTCGGTCTCGGCGTCCACCAGCTGCTCGGCACCCGCATCCCGAGCCACGCCGCCGTGTCCGCCACGGTCGAGCTGGCCCGGGTGGTGCTCGGCGACGGGCGGGCCAAGTTCGTCAACGCCGTGCTGCGCAAGGTCGCCCGGGACGACCTCGACGGGTGGCTGGAGAAGGTCGCCCCGCCCTACGAGGACGACCCCGAGGACCACCTCGCCGTCGTCCACTCCCACCCCCGCTGGGTCGTCTCCGCCCTGTGGGACTCCCTCGGCGGACCCCGGGCCGGCATCGAGGACCTCCTCGACGCGGACAACGAGCGGCCCGAGGTGACCCTCGTCGCCCGGCCGGGACGCGCCACCACCGAGGAACTGCTGCGTGAGGAGGCCGCGGTGCCGGGCCGCTGGTCGCCGTACGCCGTGCGGCTCACCGAGGGCGGCGAGCCGGGCGCCGTGGACGCCGTACGGGAAGGCCGCGCGGGCGTTCAGGACGAGGGCAGCCAGCTCGTGGCGCTCGCCCTGGCGAACGCGCCCCTCGACGGTCCCGACGCGCGATGGCTCGACGGCTGCGCCGGACCCGGCGGCAAGGCGGCGCTGCTCGCCGCCCTCGCCGCCGAGCGCGGAGCCGTGCTGCTCGCCTCCGAGAAGCAGCCGCACCGGGCCGGACTGGTCGCCAGGGCGCTCGCCGGGAACCCGGGCCCGTACCAGGTCGTCGCCGCCGACGGAACACGCCCCGCCTGGCGTCCCGGCAGCTTCGACCGGGTCCTCGTCGACGTGCCGTGCACCGGCCTGGGCGCCCTGCGGCGCCGCCCCGAGGCACGGTGGCGCCGTCGCCCCGCGGACCTGGACGGCTTCGCGCCGCTCCAGCGCGGCCTGCTGCGCACGGCTCTTCAGTCCGTGCGCGTCGGCGGAATCGTCGGTTACGCCACCTGCTCGCCCCACCTCGCCGAGACCCGCGCGGTCGTCGTCGACGTGCTCAAGCAGTTCCCCGAGGCGGACCTGATCGACGCACGCCCCCTCCTTTCCGGCGTGCCGGCGCTCGGCGACGGCCCCGACGTCCAACTCTGGCCCCACCTGCACGGCACCGACGCCATGTACCTCGCCCTGATCCGCAGAACCGGCTGAGCACCGGCGGGGCGCCGCCCGCGGCGAAGCGGAGGCGTGTGCGCACGCGGCTCGGCCGTGCGGGCGCGAGCGGTCCCCGCCGGCCCGCGGACAGAACAGGAGCCCGGAGGACCGCCGTCACGGCGGGGCGCGTCGGCATGGCAGGCTTGGGTCATGGCCGTGCAGATCAACCCCAGCATCCTGTCCGCCGACTTCGCGCGCCTCGCCGAGGAGGCGAAGGCGGTCGAGGGGGCCGACTGGCTCCACGTCGACGTGATGGACAACCACTTCGTCCCGAATCTCACGCTCGGCGTTCCGGTCGTGGAATCCCTGGCGCGGGCGACGGACACCCCGCTGGACTGCCATCTGATGATCGAGGACGCCGACCGGTGGGCCCCGCAGTACGTCGAGGCGGGCGCCTCCTCGGTCACCTTCCACGTCGAGGCGGCCGGCGCCCCGGTGCGGCTGGCCCGCGAGATCCGCGCCATGGGCGCCAGGGCCTCGATGGCGCTCAAGCCCGCCACACCCGTCGAGCCCTACGAGGACCTGCTCCCCGAGCTCGACATGCTGCTGATCATGACGGTGGAGCCGGGCTTCGGCGGCCAGGCGTTCCTCGACATCATGCTGCCCAAGATCCGCCGCACCCGGGAGCTGATCAGCAAGCACGGCCTCCAGCTGTGGCTCCAGGTCGACGGCGGGGTGTCGGCCGCCACGATCGAGCGCTGCGCGGAGGCAGGCGCCGACGTCTTCGTCGCCGGCTCGGCCGTCTACGGGGCGCAGGACCCGGCGGACGCCGTGCGCGCACTGCGGGCGCAGGCGGAGGCGGCCACCTCCGGCGCCTCGTGGGCGTGCAGCCACTGAATTCACGGCCACCGGGCACACGGGTGCGCCCACCGAGGCCATCATGGAATGGAGGCCCGCGCATGTCGAGGGCGTGCAACCACTGGGCATCAGGTACGTGAACGGCTCTCAGCAGGGCTGATCAAGAGCGCCGGATCTGCAAGGATGAACGGCGAATCCAGAGTGTGAACAGCAGTGAGGAGATCGCCGTGTCGGGTATGTCGGCGGGCCGGTCATCAGTGCGGATGGGACCCGCTGAGCTGGTGCAGGCGGCGGCCATGGCCCGCCGTTTCTACCTCGAGGGCAAGTCCAAGATCCAGATCGCCGAGGAGTTCGGCGTCAGCCGCTTCAAGGTGGCCCGGGTCCTGGAGACCGCCCTCGAACGGGATCTCGTGCGCATCGAGATCCGCGTCCCGGCCGAGCTGGACGCCGAGCGCTCCGACGCGCTCCGCGCCCGCTACGGCCTCAGGCACGCCGTCGTGGTCGAGTCCCCGGCGGACGCCGAGGAGACCCCCGACCCGGAGAACCTCGGCGAAGTCGCCGCGGACCTGCTCGGCGAGCTGGTCAACGAGGGCGATGTGCTGGGCCTGGCCTGGGGCCGGTCCACCATCCACATGGCGGCGGCGCTCGACCGGCTGCCCCCGTGCACGGTGGTGCAGCTGACCGGCGTGTACGACGCCGGGACCGCCGAGCGCGGCTCGGTGGAGGCCGTCCGCCGCGCCGCCCAGGTCTCCGGCGGAGACGCCCACCCGATCTACGCGCCGATGCTGCTGCCCGACGCGGCGACCGCGGCGGCGCTGCGCAACCAGACCGGGATCGCCCGTGCCTTCGAGTACTTCGACAAGGTCACGGTGGCCTGCGTGTCCATCGGCTCCTGGGAGCCGGGCATCTCCACGGTGCACGACATGCTCAGCGACGAGGAGCGCGCCCACTACGCCTCGCTCGGCGTCGCCGCCGAGATGTCCGCGCACCTCTTCGACGCCCAGGGCCGCCGGATCGGCCGGGACCTGGGGGAGCGGTGCATCACCGTCAAGGCCGAGCAGCTCCGCCGTATCCCCGAGGTCGTCGCGATCGCCGGCGGGCAGCGCAAGGCGCCGGCGATCGACGCGGTGCTGCGCTCCGGCCTGGTGACCAGTCTGGTCACGGACACCTCGGCCGCCGACAGCCTGATGACGGCCGGCCCCGCCCCGAAGCCCGCCCTGAACCGCGCGGACCCGGACGGGAGCTGACACCGGGTGAGCGAAGACCTGGCGGCCCGGCACCTGGTCACCCTGGACCTCGACGGTGTCACGGACAAGGCGGCCCTGATGGACCGCGCCGCCCGCGCCCTGGCGCTGCCCGACTGGTTCGGCCGCAACCGGGACGCGCTCGCCGACTCCCTCCCCGACCGCACCGTCTGGCCTCCGGCGGGGGCTGCGGCTCGTCGTACGGGGCCGGCGTGCGTACGCGGAGGCGGACCCGGACGAGTGGCACACGGCGCGGGAGGTGTTCGCCGAGGCGGTGGACCGCACTCCCACGCTCACCGTCGCCGTCACCCTCCAAGGTTCGCCGGCTCCCACAGGACCGCCCGCTCCTGGAGGATCCTCCTAACGCCCGCGCGGGAGCCTGGGCGTTGTGACAGGCCCTGAGAACGCTTGCGCCATGGGACAATGAAGTACGTGCTCTTTTCCCCCTGGCACACCTGTCCGGGGGTCACCTCTGATCGACTGGGATGTGCAGCACGTGCGTTTCCTCAATGACATCCAGCCCGCGTACGACCTGACGTACGACGACGTGTTCATGGTGCCGAGCCGCTCCGCGGTCGGTTCGCGTCAGGGCGTGGACCTCAGCTCGCCGGACGGCACGGGCACCACCATCCCGCTCGTCGTCGCCAACATGACCGCCATCGCCGGCCGCCGCATGGCCGAGACCGTGGCCAGGCGCGGTGGTCTGGTGATCATCCCGCAGGACATCCCGATCGACGTGGTCACCGAGGTCGTCTCCTGGGTGAAGAGCCGCCACCTGGTGCTGGACACCCCGATCGTGCTGGCCCCGCACCAGACCGTCGCCGACGCCATCGCCCTGCTGCCCAAGCGGTCGCACAACGCGGGCGTGGTCGTCGACGAGCAGCGGCGGCCCGTCGGCGTCGTCACCGACGCCGACCTGACCGGAGTGGACCGCTTCACCCAACTCGAAGTGGTCATGTCCAAGGACCTGCTCCTGCTCGACGCCGACATCGACCCGCGCGAGGCCTTCAACACGCTGGACGCGCACAACCGGCGCTACGTCCCCGCCGTCGACAAGGACGGCAGGCTGGCCGGCATCCTCACCCGCAAGGGCGCGCTGCGCGCCACGCTGTACACGCCGGCCGTCGACAGGAACGGCAGGCTGCGCATCGCCGCGGCCGTCGGCATCAACGGCGACGTGGCGGGCAAGGCCAAGCAACTGCTCGACGCGGGCGTGGACACGCTCGTCATCGACACCGCGCACGGTCACCAGGAGTCGATGATCTCCGCGATCAAGCTGGTGCGCGCCCTCGACCCGCAGGTGCCGATCGTCGCGGGCAACATCGTCTCCGCCGAGGGCGTCAAGGACCTCGTCGACGCGGGCGCGGACATCATCAAGGTCGGTGTGGGCCCCGGCGCCATGTGCACCACCCGCATGATGACCGGCGTGGGCCGGCCGCAGTTCTCCGCGGTCCTGGAGTGCGCCGCCGAGGCGAAGAAGTACGGCAAGCACGTGTGGGCCGACGGCGGTGTCCGCCACCCCCGCGACGTGGCCATGGCCCTCGCGGCCGGCGCGTCCAACGTGATGATCGGCTCCTGGTTCGCGGGCACCTACGAGTCTCCGGGCGACCTCCAGCACGACGCGAGCGGGCGCGCCTACAAGGAGTCGTTCGGCATGGCCTCCGCGCGCGCGGTGCGCAACCGGACCTCGGAGGAGTCGGCGTACGACCGCGCCCGCAAGGCGCTGTTCGAGGAGGGGATCTCCACCTCCCGCATGTTCCTCGACCCGGCCCGCCCGGGCGTCGAGGACCTGATCGACTCGATCATCGCGGGCGTCCGCTCCTCCTGCACCTACGCCGGCGCCGCCTCCCTGGAGGAGTTCGCCGACAAGGCCATCGTCGGCATCCAGAGCGCGGCAGGCTACGCCGAGGGCCAGCCGCTGCACGCCAGCTGGACCTGAGCAGGGCCGCGCCCGTACGGCCGTGGACCGGTCCCGGCCCACGGCCCGCTCTCCCGTCTCCTCACGGCCCCCGCTCTCCCTCGCCGGGACAGCGGGGGCCGTCGGCGTCTCCAGCGGGTCCGGGTGTCCAGTGGGTCTGGGCGCCTCGGCGGGTTCGGGACGCCTTGGCGGGTCCGGCGCGCCCGGCGTGCCCGAAAACCCCGGACACTCCCACCCGTCTCGTGCGCAACGGACGAAAGCCCCTGCGCAACGAACGCCCGCACGGCCCCCCGCGAACGCAACGATCTTGCGGCGATGCGCAAGGTTGCTGCATTACAGGGGCAACGCCCCGGCTCGTAAGGTTCTGCGCTGTACGTCGGCGTGGCCAGGACCCCGCTCGGTGGGTCCCCGCGGGACGGGGCCGCCGGTCCCGGCCGCTCGAAGACCCCGCAGCGACGAAGGAGCCGCGCGTGCTCGACCGCGCCCGCGGCGCTGACGCCGCCCTGGGGCACCCTGCTGGCGTTCTGCGCGGTCATCGCCATCGCCAGTGTGGTCCTGACCGTGCTGTACGGCCAGACCCGCATCCTGTTCGCGATGTCCCGCGACGGCCTCGTGCCCAAGGTGTTCTCCCGGGTCCACCCGAGGTCCGGGGCGCCCCGCGCCAACACGGTGATCGTCTCCCTGTTCTGCGGCGTTCTGGCGGCGGCCGTCCCGCTGGGTCAGCTCGCCGACGCCACCAGCATCGGCACCCTCTTCGCGTTCGCCCTGGTCAACGTGGCCGTGGTGGTGCTGCGCCGGACCCGTCCCACCATGCACCGCACCTTCCGGGTGCCGCTGTCGCCGCTGCTGCCCGCGGTGGGCTTCGCCTTCTGCGTGTGGATGACGGGCAGCCTGTCCGCCGTCACCTGGGTGGTCTTCGGAGTCTGGATGGCGGTCGGGCTCGTGTTCTACTTCGTGTACGGCTACCGCCGTTCCCGTCTCGCGGCCGAGCCGAGCCCCGCGACGGCGAAGAAGTGACCGAGAGCCCGATCCCGAAGAAGTGACCCACACCCCGTGCTGAACGATCTCGACGAACGCATCGTGCACGCCCTCGCCGAGGACGCCCGCCGCTCCTACGCGGACATCGGGCAGCTCGTCGGCCTGTCCGCGCCCGCGGTGAAGCGGCGCGTGGACAGGCTGCGCGCCACCGGAGCCATCACCGGCTTCACCGTCCGCGTCGACCCGGCCGCCCTCGGCTGGAAGACCGAGGGGTACGTCGAGATCTACTGCCGGCGCAACACCTCGCCGGAGACCATCCAGCGTGGCCTGGAGCGCTACCAGGAGGTCGTGTCCGCGTCCACCGTCACCGGTGACGCGGACGCGATCGCCCAGGTCTTCGCCGCCGACATGCGCCACTTCGAACGCGTCCTGGAGCGCATCGCCGGCGAGCCCTTCGTGGAACGCACCAAGTCCGTCCTGGTCCTGTCGCCACTGCTCCGCCGCTTCTCCTCGGGCTCGCCGACGTAGCCGGCCCAGCTGCCCGGACGGCTCCTCTCCGCGATGACCGCGTCGAGCGGCCGGGTGGACGAACCCCGGGTCCCGGCGGAGTCGCGCAACGAATCACCGCCCACCCCGCCCTCCACGCAACGATCCGGCCGTCGGCGCGCAACGGCTCCCGCTTGTCCGCCGGAGCCGAGCGGCCGTACCGTCTAACCGACCCCCGACATCCCCCTTGACCGGCGAGGATCCCGCATGCGCACCGCCCTGCTCCAGAGCTCCGGCCACCCCGGCGCCGTCGCCGAGAACCTGAGAGTTCTCGACGCGGCCGCGGGCCGCGCCGCCGCCGCGGGCGCCGCGCTGCTCCTCGCCCCGGAGATGTTCCTGACCGGGTACGCGATCGGCGACGACATCGGCCGACTGGCCGAGTCCGCCGACGGCGAGTCCGCCGACGCGATCGCGGAGCTGGCCGGCCGGCACGGTCTGGCGATCGCCTACGGCTACCCCGAGCGGGACGGCGAGGCCGTCTTCAACTCCGCCCAGCTGATCTCCGCCGACGGCGTGCGCCTGGCCAACTACCGCAAGACCCACCTCTTCGGCGGCTTCGAACGCGACCACTTCGCCCCGGGCGAGCGGCCGGTCGTCCAGGCCCGGCTGAACGGCCTGACCGTCGGCCTGCTGATCTGCTACGACGTGGAGTTCCCGGAGAACACCCGCGGCCACGCCCTGGCCGGCACCGACCTTCTGCTCGTCCCGACGGCGTTGATGCACCCGTTCCAGTTCGTCGCGGAGTCCCTGGTGCCCGTGCGCGCCTTCGAGAACCAGATGTACGTCGCGTACGCCAACCGGGCCGGCCGCGAGGGCGAATTCGAGTTCGCCGGGCTCTCCACCCTCGCCGGCCCCGACGGAGTCGCCCGCACCCGGGCCGGGCAGAGCGAGGAACTGGTCCTCGCCGACGTGGACCCGTCCCTGCTCGCCGCCTCCCGCGAGGCGAACCCGTATCTCCGGGACCGGCGCCCCGCCCTCTACGGGGCCCTCTCCTGACCCGTCCCGGCATCCACCCCCCGCAGTTCCTCCCGCTCTTCCCCGCGCAAGGAGTCCGCACCCCATGACGTCCACGGTGCCCAACGCCGTCGAGCACGCAGACGAGCAGCAGCCGCCGATCACCATGTTCGGCCCGGACTTCCCGTACGCGTACGACGACTTCCTCGCCCACCCGGCGGGCCTCGGCCAGATACCCGCCACCGAGCACGGCACGGAGGTCGCGGTCATCGGCGGCGGCCTGTCCGGCATCGTGGCCGCCTACGAGCTGATGAAGATGGGCCTCAAGCCCGTCGTCTACGAGGCCGACCGGATCGGCGGCCGGCTGCGCACCGTCGGTTTCGAGGGCTGCGACGAGTCCCTGACCGCCGAGATGGGCGCGATGCGCTTCCCGCCGTCCTCCACGGCGCTCCAGCACTACATCGACCTGGTCGGCCTGGAGACCAGGCCCTTCCCGAACCCGCTCGCGGAGGCGACGCCGTCGACCGTCGTCGACCTCAAGGGCGAGTCGCACTACGCCGAGACCATCGACGACCTGCCGCAGGTCTACCGGGACGTGGCCGACGCCTGGAACAGGTGCCTCGAAGAGGGGGCCGACTTCTCCGACATGAACCGCGCCATGCGGGAGCGGGACGTCAAGCGCATCCGCGAGATCTGGTCGCAGCTCGTCGAGAAGCTCGACAACCAGACCTTCTACGGCTTCCTGTGCGACTCCGAGGCATTCAAGTCCTTCCGGCACCGGGAGATCTTCGGCCAGGTCGGCTTCGGCACCGGCGGCTGGGACACCGACTTCCCCAACTCCATCCTGGAGATCCTGCGCGTCGTCTACACCGAGGCCGACGACCACCACCGCGGCATCGTCGGCGGTTCGCAGCAGCTGCCTCTCAGGCTCTGGGAGCGCGAGCCGGAGAAGATCGTGCACTGGCCGTACGGCACCTCGCTGAAGGCCCTGCACGTGAACGGCGAGCCGCGCCCCGCCGTGACCCGGCTGCACCGCACCGCGGGCAACCAGATCACCGTGACCGACGCCGACGGCGACATCCGCACCTACCGGGCGGCGATCTTCACCGCCCAGTCCTGGATGCTGCTCTCCAAGATCCAGTGCGACGACGAGCTGTTCCCGATCGACCACTGGACCGCCATCGAGCGCACCCACTACATGGAGTCCAGCAAGCTCTTCGTGCCCGTCGACCGGCCGTTCTGGCTGGACAAGGCCGTCGACGACAGGGGAAATCCGACGGGCCGGGACGTCATGTCGATGACGCTGACCGACCGCATGACCCGCGGCACGTACCTCCTCGACGACGGCCCGGACCGGCCCGCCGTCATCTGCCTGTCCTACACCTGGTGCGACGACAGCCTGAAGTGGCTGCCGCTGTCCGCGAACGAGCGGATGGAGGTCATGCTGAAGTCGCTGGGCGAGATCTACCCGAAGGTCGACATCCGGAAGCACATCATCGGCAACCCGGTGACGGTCTCCTGGGAGAACGAGCCCTACTTCATGGGCGCGTTCAAGGCCAACCTGCCCGGCCACTACCGCTACCAGCGGCGTCTGTTCACCCACTTCGTGCAGGACCGGCTGCCGGAGGACAAGCGCGGCATCTTCCTCGCCGGCGACGACATCTCCTGGACCGCCGGCTGGGCCGAGGGCGCCGTCCAGACCGCGCTCAACGCGGTCTGGGGCGTCATGCACCACCTGGGCGGGGCGACCGACGCGGCCAACCCCGGCCCCGGCGACGTCTACGAGGAGATCGCGCCCGTGGAACTCCCCGAGGACTGAACCGGTCGTTCGGCCCAGCCGGCCCCGGGCGGCGCTTCACGCACTGACCGGCACCCCGGGGGACGAGCACCGGCTGTACGCAACCCCTCGGCCGACCAGCCTCCGAATCCCCGGGCGGCCCGGATCACAGCCCGGCCGCCCGGGCCTTCTCGTACACCTCCGCGGCCACGTCCTTGAGCTCCTCGGCGTCCCGCACGCTGCTCTGCAGGTCGACCAGGACCTCCTCCAGGCCGATCTCCGCGTACGGGAAGAGGTCCTCGACGAGCTGGTCCGGGCTGCCGTGGAACGGGCGCCGGTCCGCGCCCTCGTGCGCCTTGGCCGAGTAGCGCGCGTTCACCCGGAGCACCGTCTGGATCGGCTGCTGCCGGCCGCGCTCGGCGGCCAGGTCCTGCAGCGCGTGCCACTGGCCGGCGACCTGCTCGACGCCCATGGCGGTCGGCAGCCAGCCGTCGGCGTGCTCGACCAGCCGCTCCCGCGCCTTGCGGGTGCTCGCGGCCAGCAGGATCGGGATGGGCCGGGCGGGCTTGGGGCCGACCGCGGCCGAGTCGATCTCCGTGATCCGGCCGTGGTGGCGCACGGGGTCGGGCCCCCACACCGCCCGGCAGACGTCGATCACCTCGTCCAGCACCCGGCCGCGCTCCTTGATCGGCCGGATGCCCGTGGCCGCGTACTCGTCGAGGGACCAGCCGGTGCCGAAGCCGGCGATCACCCGGCCGCCGCCGGCCGCGTCCAGCGAGGCGAGGGCCTTGGCGAGCTGGAAGGGCGCGTGCAGCGGCGCGACCAGCACGCTGGTGCCCAGCCGCGCCCGCTCGGTGGCCGCCGCGGCCAGGGTGAGCGTGATCAGCGGGTCCGCCACATGACGGTAGGAGTCGGGCCAGGGCATGCCCTCGATGCCGTACAGCCCCTGGGTGGCGGGCTCCGGGAACAGGGCCCGCTCGTACACCCAGAGGCTCTCGTAGCCGATGTGTTCCGCGGCGCGCGCCACGTCGGGCACGTCTTTGCCGAGGTGGTACTGCCGGTTCTGGGGAAGGCCGAGTCCCAGACGGATCGCCATGGCGGTGTGCTCCTTCGTGATCTTCCGTGTCCCTCGGTCAACGTACAGTGATCACGCGGGAGTTCCCCGGCCCATTCCTCCGCAGGTCTTCGGCCGGCGTGACCCCGTCCGGTCCCGGTGCTCCGGTCGGGTGTCAGTCCGGCAGCGGAGTGAGCATCATGCGTCCGGCGAAGCCGACCGCCGCGTCCAGCCGCTGGGCGAACTCCTCGGCCACGTCGGGCAGTCGGCGCAGCGCCCACAGTGCCCGCGCGGCCGACCAGGCGGCGTCCCGGGCCCGTTCCAGGCTCCACGCGCCCAGCAGATGGGTGAGCGGGTCGGCGATCTGGAGCAGGTCCGGACCGGGCATCAGGTCTTCCCTGACCCGCTCCTCCAGTGCGACGAGCAGGTCGCCCACACGGTCGAAGTCGCCCTCCAGATCGGCGGGCTCGCACCCCAGCGCGGCGCACGCGTCGACGACGGCCAGCGCCAGGTCGTGCCCGATGTGCGCGTTGATGCCCGCGAGCGCGAACTGCAGCGGGCGCACGCCGGGATGGCGGCGGAACTGGAGCAGCGGCCGCCAGCAGGCCGGCGCGCGCCGGCCTTCCGTCGCCGTGTCCACGGCCGCCAGATACCGCTCGGCGAACCGCACGTCCAGTGTGGCCGCGGCCCTCGGGTCCGCGAACCGCCCGGCCGCCAGACGCCGGTCGACCGCCTCGGTGACGGCGAGGTAGACCCGGTTGAACACCGCGATCCCGTCCCGCTCCGGCAGTGCCGCGTCCAGCTCCCGCATCCGGGCGAGGGCCGCGTCCACTGTGTCCAGGCGGGGGGTGAGTTGTGCCGATTGCCCCATGGGGGCAGCGTCCCAGGCCGGGCCCGGAGCCGGTGCCGACGGGCCCGGCGCTTCCCCGGAACGGGGGAACGCGCGCCTGGTACGAGCCCGCGCCGCGCTACGACTGGGCGTGCTGGGTGCCGGGCCGCCCCGGCTCGTCGTACGACGACGTGCCCTCGTCGAGCAGTGGTTCCTGCTTCTTCAGGTGCGCGGGCGCGAAGGCGCGCAGCGCGTGGTAGCCGGTGATGACGACGAGCGTGCCGAGCGCGATGCCGCTGAGCGAGAAGGTGTCGGTGAACTTCATGCTGACGTTGCCGACGCCGATGATGATGCCCGCCGCGGCCGGCACCAGGTTCAGCGGGTTCCGCAGGTCCACCTTGGCGTTGCTCCAGATCTGCGCGCCCAGCAGCCCGATCATGCCGTACAGGATGACGGTGATGCCGCCGAGGACGCCGCCGGGGATCGCGGCCACGACCGCGCCGAACTTGGGGCAGATGCCGAACAGCAGCGCGAAGCCGGCCGCGGCCCAGTAGGCGGCGGTGGAGTAGACGCGGGTGGCGGCCATCACGCCGATGTTCTCGGAGTACGTGGTGTTGGGCGGGCCGCCCACGGCCGTCGACAGGACGGAGGCGACACCGTCCGCGGAGATGGCCGTGCCCAGCTTGTCGTCCAGTGGGTCGCCGGTCATCTCGCCGACCGCCTTGACGTGGCCGGCGTTCTCCGCGACGAGCGCGATCACGACCGGCAGCGCGACCAGGATCGCCGACCAGTGGAAGGCCGGGCCGTGGAAGGACGGCAGCCCGATCCAGTCGGCCTTGCCGACACCGGAGAGGTCCAGGCGCCAGTGGTCGGTGAGCCTGCCGCTGCCGTCCACGGAGTGGATCTTGCCGAAGAGCTGGTCGGAGACCCAGGAGACGGCGTAGCCGAAGACCAGGCCGAGGAAGATCGCGATCCGGGACCAGAAGCCGCGCAGACACACGACGGCCAGCCCGGTGAACAGCATCACCAGCAGGGCCGTCCACTGGTCCTGCGGCCAGTACGTGGAGGCGGTCACCGGGGCGAGGTTGAAGCCGATCAGCATCACGACCGCGCCGGTGACGATCGGCGGCATCGCCGCGTGGATGATGCGCGCGCCGAAGCGCTGCACGGCCAGACCGACCAGGAACAGCGCGATGCCCACCACGAGGACCGCACCGGTCACGGTCGCGCTGGTGCCGCCCTGTGCCCGGATGACCGCGGCGACACCCACGAAGGACAGCGAGCACCCCAGGTAGCTGGGCACCCGGCCGCGGGTGGCGAGCAGGAAGATCACGGTCGCGACGCCCGACATCATGATCGCGAGGTTCGGGTCGAGGCCCATGAGCACGGGGGCCACGAAGGAAGCACCGAACATCGCCACGACGTGCTGGGCGCCGAGTCCGACCGTGCGGGGCCAGGAGAGCCGTTCGTCGGGCCGGACGACCGCTCCTGGTGCGGGCGTGCGCCCGTCACCGTGCAGTTTCCAGCGCACGCCGAGGTCCATGGTGGGGTTTCGCTTTCTCTGAACGGGAAGATGTCCGAAACCCATTGTCCGGGTTCCTGGCAAGCGGCCTGCACCGCGCCCGCCGACGCCCCTGAGCATCCGCTTAGGATGAGGGGTCGTATCCCTCCTCACCAGCACGTCCAGGAGCCCCGCCGTGACCGCCGAAGCACCCGCCGCCCCCGCCCTGTCGTACGGCCGGCTGATCCCCGTCGCCGTCCACTTCGACGACCTGGACGCGCTCGGGCTGTTGCACAATGCCCGGTATCCGCTGCTGGTGGAGCGGGCCTGGGCCGAGCTGTGGCACGAGCACGGTTTCCGCTTCGAGGGCGACTGGGCCGCCGCCGGGGACGCCTGCAACGCGGTCAAGGAACTGCGGATCAGCTACGACGCGCCGGTGACCCGGCCGGGTGCGTACGCCGTCCACCTGTGGCTGGAGCGGCTCGGCAGGACCGGACTGACGTACGGCTTCCGGTTCTGCTCGGCCGACGGCGCCCTGACCTACGCCCGGGGAAGCCGCGTCCTGGTCAGGCTGGATTCGGCCACCCTGCGCCCCGCGCCGTGGAGCGAGGAGTTCAGGGCCGCGGGTCGGGAACTGCTGCGGCCGGCCGGCTGACCTTCGGGCGGTCGCGGTCGCCCGCCCGCAGCACCCCCGCGAACGCGGCCAGGCCGCACGCCAGCAGCGTCACCAGGCCGAACGACACCACCAGGCTGGTCGCCTCGGCGAGTCCGCCGATCGCGCCCGGCGCCACCAGGCCGGAGGTGTAGGTGATGGTCGCCACACCCGCGATGGCCTGGCTGGGGTTCGGGCCGCTGCGGCCGGCCGCCGCGAAGCACAGCGGCACCACGACCGCGATGCCGAGGCCCAGCAGCGCGAACCCGGTCATCGCCACCGCCGGATGTCCCGCGACGACGACGAGCAGGCCGCCGGCCACGGCCAGCACACCGCTCGCCCGCACCGTGCGCACGGAGCCGAACCGGTCGACCACCTTGTCGCCCGCGATCCGCGCCACGGCCATGGTGAGGGTGAACCCGGTGGTGCAGGCCGCCGCGAGCCCGGCCGACGTCTCCAGCCGGTCGCGCAGGTACACCGCCGACCAGTCCAGGCTCGCGCCCTCCGCGAACACCGCGCAGAACCCGATCGCGCCGATCAGCAGCGCCGACTTCGGCGGCAGCGCGAACCGGGGCGGCGGCTCCTCGTCCTCGGCCGGCTGGAGGTCGAGCACCCAGGTGCAGGCGACCAGGCCCAGCACGGTCAGCACGCCGGCCGCCAGGACGTGGTGCAGGCGGGCGTCCGAGCCCAGGTGCGCGGCGAGCGTGCCGGCCGCCGAGCCGGTCAGGGCGCCCGCGCTCCACATACCGTGCAGGCCCGACATGATCGAGCGGCCGAGCCGGTTCTCGACCTCCACGCCGAGGGCGTTCATCGCGACGTCCGCCATGCCCGCCGAGGCGCCGTAGACGAACAGGGCCAGGCAGAGGGTGAGGAGGTTCGGGGCGAGGGCGGGCAGGACCAGGGAGAGCGTCCACAGGGCGAGCAGGCCGCGCAGCGCGGTACGGGCGCCGAAGCGGTGGCTGATGCCGCCCGCGAGCGGCATCGCCACGGAGGCGCCGAGCGCGGGGAAGGCCAGGGCCAGGCCGAGCTGCCCGGCGCTGACCGAGGCGTGGTCCTGGATCCACGGCACCCGGGTGGCGAACGAACCCGTGACGGCGCCGTGCACGGCGAACACGGCCGCCACGGCGTACCGGGCGCGCCGCACCTCGCGCTGTCCGTCGACCACTGCACTCATTGTCCGGCCCCTCCTGTGGGTCCCTCCTACGCGTCGCCGTAAACTATCAGGGACCCTGCCTGATAGATAGGGGATATCCGGCGCCGCCCGCGTCGCGGCCCCGCAGATCTGGGAGGATTCCCGGCATGCCCGCATCCCCGAGCACCGCCCGGGCCATCAACGACCGGCTCGCCCTGCGCCTGTTGCAGCAGGAGGGACCGTTGACGGCGGGGCAGCTGAAGCAACTCACCGGCCTGTCCCGGCCGACGGTCGCGGACCTCGTCGAACGCCTGACGGCGTCCGGCCTCATCACCGTGGTGGGGGAGGCGGGGGAGCAGCGGCGCGGCCCGAACGCGCGGCTGTACGGGATCGTCGCCGACCGCGCCCACCTGGCCGCCCTCGACGTACGCACCGAGAGCGTCTCGGTGACCGTGTCCGACCTGCTCGGGCGTGAGCTGGCCGCGGCGTCCGTGCCGATCGGCGACGACACCGGGACCGGGCCCGCGGTCGAGCAGGCGGTCACGCTGGTGGAGCGGGTGGCGAAGGAGGCGGGGGCGGAGCAGCTGCACACCGTCGGCATCGGCGCACCCGGCCTGATCGACCCGGACACGGGCGAGCTGCGCGACTCCACCGGCCTGCCCGCCTGGCACCGCCGGCTGGTGGCCGCGTTGCAGGAACGGCTGCCGCGGGCCCGGGTCATCGTCGAGAACGAGACCAACCTCGCGGCACTGGCCGAGCAGCGGGACGGAGCCGCCCGGCGGCGGGACACCTTCGTCCTGCTGTGGCTCGGTCACGGCACGGGTGCGGCGGTGGTCCTGGACGGGGCGCTGCGCCGCGGCGCCTCCGGCGGCACCGGAGAGATCGGCTTCCTGCCCGTGCCCGGTTCCGGGGGTGTGCCGTCGGCGACGGACTGCGCGGGTGGCTTCCACTCGCTGGCCGGGGCGGCGGCGGTGACGGAACTGGCACGGGCGTGCGGACTGGCGGGGGAGCGCGGAACGGCGGAGCCGCCGGCCGCGGAGTTGGTGCGCCGCGCCGCCGCGTCCCTGGGGGAGGCGCCCGCGGAACGGGTCGCCTCGGGGGACGTCGCCCGGGCCGCCCACTTCCTGGACGCCCTCGCCGACCGGGTCGCCCTCGGCGTCGCCGCCGCCGTGGCCGTCCTGGATCCCGGGTGCGTGGTTCTGGGCGGGGAGATCGGGCAGGCCGGCGGAGACGTGCTCGCCGCGCGCGTGGCCGAGCGGGTCGAGCGGATGTCGCCGCTGCGGACGGAGGTGCGGGCGAGTGCGCTGGGGGGCGGGGCCGTGCTGCGGGGGGCGTTGCTGACGGCGCGGGAACGCGCGCAGGACGAGTTGTTCGCACCGGCGGGATCACCCACCGACCCGATGCGGTGACTTCCGGAAACGACCGCGCGGGGCTCCGCCCCGTGCACGCCGGGCTCGCACCCGCCCTCGTCGACCGGGTGGCCGGTCGGCGGCCCGCGTCCCGCAGCCCCCGCACCCCTGGACCGGCCCGGACTTCGCCTGCCGGAGCGCACCTGCGACCCCTCCGGCATCAGCCCCGGCGTCCGCCACCTTCGAAACGGGTCGTGAGGAACTCCTCGAAGGTCCGCTTGCCCACCGCCTGAGCGGGAGTCACATGGCCGCCCTCCCGGAAGGCTCGGTAGGTCCGGCCCGCCAGAGGGACCGCCACTACCGGACGGCGGCGGGCCGTGGCCTTCAGGTAGGCGCGGGCCAGGGAGTCGAAGGTGCGGACCTGCGGACCGCCCATGTCCGGGACGCGGCCCGCCGGTGTGGAGGTCGCCAACTCGGCGAGCCGCGCGGCGACTTCGGCGACCTCGATCGGCTGGTCGCGCACGTGCGCCGGGAGCAGCATGACCGGCGGCCTGGCCAGGGTCTGGAAGATGGTGGCCAGCAGGTCGTGGAACTGGGTGGTCCGCAGCACCGTCCAGCCCAGGCCCGATTCCTGGATCAGTCTCTCCACCGCGTGCTTGGTCCGGTAGTAGCCGAGCGGGACCCGGTCGACCCCCACGATGGAGATGTAGACCAGGTGGCCCACCCCCGCCCCGCGCGCCGCCGCGATCAGATGTGCGGCCGCCTCCTCGTCGCCGCCCCGGGGCGAACTCGCGCAGTGCACGATCGTGTCCACGCCCGCGACCGCCGCGTCCAGCGCGGGACCTCCCTCGCGCAGATCGACGGCGTACGGCTCGGCGTGCCGGCTGAGCACCCGCACCTCGTGTCCGTCCGCGCGCAGCCGTTCGACGACGAGCCGGCCGAGCGTTCCCGTGCCGCCGGTCACCAGGATCATGGTCATGCTGTTCAGTCCCTCCGGACACGGACATCGGCGCTCCCGGGTGAGAGCCCCTCGTCAGCCATTCCCGTTCGGGCCGGATCATCATCACGCGCGGTCGGCGCCACCTGATCGCCGTGTACGTCGTGCAGTGCGCCCGGCAGGCAGAGGCGGGCCGTGGACGGGCAGGAACTCGCTCCGCAAGCGGCGGCGTTGACGGTTGACGCTTTGGTCTAGTCCTTTTAGGGTCTGACTCCTGCACAGGCCGGTCCGGCGGCGGTGACGACGGCCCTTGCCCGCCGCCGGACCTTTCGACCGGCCAGGCTTCCGTCCGGGCGCGTGCACCGCGTCGCGGTCGTGCCCCGGTCGGGTTCGCGGCCACGTTCGCCGGAACTGCGATGCAGCCTGTGAGCGAACCCACACCGTTCGTCCGCATGGACGCCGAGTGGACGTGGCAGACTGGGCCTCGTACCAGTAGCAGCGCACTCCGGGGTCGGTGAAAGTCCGAACCGGCGGTTACAGTCCGCGACCCGGTCGCTTCCAGCGGCCGGTTGACCAGGTGAAATTCCTGGACCGACGGTTAAAGTCCGGATGGGAGGCAGTGCGCGGCGAGCGGGCACGCATATGTGCGCGTCGCCGTCTACGGGCTCGCCCTCAGGGCGAGTTGTCGTCAGGCGTCGCCGTACCGAGTGTTCTCGTTCGTGTTCTCTGTCGTCATCGACAGCCCCGGAGTCCGTGCCCGAAGAGGCAGGAGGACCCGGGAAGTGTTCACCGGAATCGTCGAAGAGCTGGGCGAGGTCACCGCCGTCGAGAACCTTGGCGACGCCGCTCGCTTCAGGCTCCGCGGCCCCGTCGTGACCCAAGGCGCACAGCACGGCGACTCCATCGCCGTGAACGGGGTCTGTCTCACCGTCGTCGAACACGAGGGCGACGAATTCACCGCCGACGTCATGGCGGAGACCCTCAAGCGCTCCAGCCTCGGCGTCCTCGCCGCCGGCTCCCGCGTCAACCTCGAACGTCCCACCGCCGTCGGCGCGCGCCTCGGCGGGCACATCGTGCAGGGGCACGTCGACGGCACCGGCACCGTCCTGGAGCGCACGCCCTCCGAGCACTGGGAGATCGTGAAGATCTCGCTGCCCGCCGACCTCGCGCGCTACGTCGTCGAGAAGGGCTCGATCACCGTCGACGGCATCAGCCTCACCGTCGTCGACGCCGGCGCCGACCACTTCACCGTCAGTCTCATCCCCACCACCCTCGCCCTCACCACCCTCGGCCTGAAGCAGCCCGGCGACCCGGTCAACCTCGAGGTCGACGTCGTCGCCAAGTACGTCGAGCGGCTGCTCGGCGACCGTGCGCGGGGGGCCGGGAAGTGAACTGGCTCAACTCCGAGGCGTTCACCCTTCTGGGCCAGCACATCAAGTGGTCCGACATGATCGGCAACGTCATCGGCCTGCTCGGCCTGGCGTTCGGATGGCGCCGCTCCCTATGGAGCTGGCCCACCCAGTTCCTGTCCGGTCTGATCCTCTTCACGGCCTTCGCCACCGCCCATCTCTCCGGCAGCGCCGGCAAGCAGATCGTCGTGATGGTCGTCGCGGTCTACGGCTGGTGGCAGTGGAACCGCGGCAAGGACCGGGCGGCGGACGGCCACGTGGCCGTACGGTTCGCCACCTGGCGCGAGCGGGCGGTCCTGCTCGGCGCCGCCGCCGTCGGCACGGTCGCGGTCGCCGGCCTGTTCAAGGCCTACCCGTCCCTGTCCTGGGACCCCTGGCCCGACGCCTACATCTTCGTCGGCACCATCGTCGCCATGTACGCCCAGGCGCGCGGCATGGTCGAGTTCTGGTTCGCCTGGCTGCTCGTCGACGTCGTCGGCGTCCCGCTCAACTTCGCCAACGGCTTCGCCTTCTCCGGCTTCGTCTACGTCATCTACGGCGCGCTCGTCCTGTGGGGCATGCGCGACTGGTGGCTGCGCTCCCGCCGGGCCGCGCAGCCCGTCCTGGAAGGAGCGCCCGCATGACCGCGGCACCCATCCTCTACAGCAATGAGGCCTACGGCAGCGACGCCTACGGCACCGACACGGCCGAGGACTTCGCGCTCGACCCGGTCGAGCAGGCCGTCGCGGACATCGCGGCCGGCCGGCCCGTCGTCGTCGTCGACGACGAGGACCGCGAGAACGAGGGCGACCTCGTCATCGCCGCCGAGAAGGCGACCCCCGAGATCATCGCCTTCATGATGAGCGAGTGCCGCGGCCTGATCTGCGCCCCCATGGAGGGGGAGGAACTCGACCGGCTCGAGCTGCCGCAGATGGTGGAGGACAACACCGAGTCGATGAAGACCGCCTTCACCATCTCCGTCGACGCCTCCGCCGCCCACGGCGTCACCACCGGCATCTCCGCCGCCGACCGCGCCACCACTCTCCAACTGCTGGCGAGCGGCACGGCCGAGCCGGCCGACCTCGTCCGCCCCGGCCATGTCTTCCCGCTCCGCGCCAGGCCCGGCGGTGTGCTCGTCCGCGACGGCCACACCGAGGCCGCCGTGGACCTGGCCCGGCTCGCGGGGCTGCGCCCGGCCGGCGCGATCGTCGAGATCGCCGGCGAGGACGGCCGGATGCTGCGTCTGCCCGAGCTGACGGTCTTCGCCCGCAAGCACGGTCTGACGATCATCTCCATCGCGGATCTGATCGCCTACCGGCGCGCCGGCGAGTCCCCGGTCGCCGAGCCCACCGTCCGCCGCGAGGCCGAGGTCAGCCTGCCCACCCGGCACGGCGTCTTCACCGCGTACGGCTACCGCTCCACCGCCGACGGCGTCGAACACGTCGCCCTCGTCCACGGCGAGATCGGGGACGGCGAGGACGTCCTGGTCCGCGTCCACTCCGAGTGCCTGACCGGCGACGTCTTCGGCTCGCTGCGCTGCGACTGCGGCCCCCAGCTGGACGCCGCCCTGGAACGCATCCAGGCCGAGGGCAGGGGAGTGGTGGTCTACCTGCGCGGCCACGAGGGCCGCGGCATCGGCCTGATGTCCAAGCTGCGGGCCTACGAGCTCCAGGAACGCGGCCGCGACACGCTGGACGCCAACCTCGAACTCGGCCTGCCCGCCGACGCCCGCGACTACGGCGCCGGCGCACAGATCCTCCAGGACCTCGGGGTCAGCGGCGTCCGCCTGATGACCAACAACCCCGACAAGACCGAGGCGCTGCTGCGCCACGGCATCAAGGTCACCGGACGTGAGCCCATGCCGGTCCAGGCGGGCGAGCACAACATCCGCTACCTGCGCACCAAGCGGGACCGGATGGGGCACGACCTGCCCTGGCTGGACACCCCCGCCGCGGCGGCGACCACGGCCGCGACCGCGGCCACCTGCGGCAACCAGTAGGACCCGCGGGACAGCAAGACCGGCAAGACAGCAAGACCAGCAAGACCAGGAACCGAGGAGACACGTGAGCGGCAAGGGTGCACCGGAACTGTCCGTCCAGAACGTCGGGGACCTCAGGGTCGCCGTCATCGCGGCACAGTGGCACGAGAAGGTGATGGACGGACTGGTGGACGGCGCCTTGCGCGCCCTGCACGAACTGGGGATCGACGAGCCGACCCTGCTCAGGGTCCCCGGCAGCTTCGAGCTCCCGGTGGTGGCGAAGGTCCTGGCGGGCCGCGGCTACGACGCGGTCGTGGCGCTCGGCGTCGTCATCCGCGGCGGCACGCCGCACTTCGACTACGTCTGCCAGGGCGTCACCAACGGCCTGACCCAGGTGTCGGTGGAGACCGGCGTGCCCGTCGGCTTCGGCGTGCTCACCTGCGACACCGAGGAGCAGGCGCTGGACCGGGCCGGCCTGGCCGGTTCCAGCGAGGACAAGGGGCACGAGGCGGTGACCGCGGCGGTCGCGACGGCCGCCACGCTGCGCTCGGTATCCGAACCCTGGCGCTGAGGAGCGGCCCGGAGCGCGTAGGGTTAGCAGCACCATGTCCAAGAAGACGTTCGAGGAGCTCTTCACGGAGCTCCAGCACAAGGCCGCCCATGGCGACCCCGCCACCTCCCGGACCGCCGAGCTGGTGGGCAAGGGGGTGCATGCCATCGGCAAGAAGGTCGTCGAGGAGGCCGCCGAGGTCTGGATGGCCGCCGAGCACGAGGGCAAGGAGGCGGCCGCCGAGGAGATCTCGCAGCTGCTCTACCACGTCCAGGTGATGATGGTCGCCCGCGGCATCTCGCTGGACGACGTCTACGCCCACCTGTAACCCGCTTGCCGCAAGAAGCCGTACCGACCCCCGTCACGCAAAGGAAGCCGACCTCATGCTGCGCATCGCCGTCCCCAACAAGGGTTCACTCTCCGGCCCTGCGGCGGACATGCTGCATGAGGCCGGTTACCAGCAGCGGCGCGAGTCCAAGGAACTGCGGATCGTCGACCCGGAGAACGAGGTGGAGTTCTTCTACCTCCGCCCCCGCGACATCGCGATCTACGTCTCCTCCGGCCGCCTCGACATCGGCATCACCGGCCGCGACCTGCTCATCGACTCCGGCGCCAACGCCGAGGAGATCCTGCCCCTCGGCTTCGCCCGCTCCACCTTCCGCTACGCCACCAAGCCCAGCACCGCGACCGGCGTGGCGGACCTGAGCGGCATGACGGTCGCCACCTCCTACGAGGGCATCGTCGCCAAGCACCTCGCGGACAACGGCGTCGACGCCTCCGTCGTGCACCTCGACGGCGCCGTGGAGACCGCCATCGAGCTGGGCGTCGCCGAGGTCATCGCCGACGTCGTCGAGACCGGCACCTCCCTGCGCAACGCCGGCCTGGAGGTCATCGGCGAGCCGATCATGAAGTCCGAGGCGATCGTCGTCCGCCGCACCGGCGCCGACGCCGAGGAGCCCAAGGTGCAGCAGTTCCTGCGCCGCCTCCAGGGCGTCCTGGTCGCCCGGACGTACGTGATGATGGACTACGACTGCCGGGTCGAGCAGCTGGAGAAGGCCGTCGCGCTGACCCCGGGCCTGGAGTCCCCGACCGTCTCCCCGCTGCACAACGAGGGCTGGGTCGCCGTACGCGCCATGGTCCCGGCCAGGGAGGCCCAGCGGATCATGGACGACCTGTACGCCATCGGCGCCCGCGCCATCCTGACCACGGCCATCCACGCCTGCCGCCTCTGAGCGGCCGGACGGCACCGAACGGCACGCGGAAGGTCAGAGAGGGTCCACGACGATGTCCGACCTGCCCGAACTCCCCGTCACGTTCCGGCCGGCGCACACCCGTGTGGTGCTGCTCACGGCCGGGGTGGCGATCTTCGTGGTGATCACGGTCGTAGCGCTGCTGCTGGAGCAGCTCAGCCCCGGAGAACGCATCAGCTTCGTCTTCACGGGCGCACTCCTGTTCGGGGTGCTGATGCTGCTCGCCCGGCCGAAGGTCGTCGTCGACGACTCGGGCGTCACCGTCGTCAACATCGTCGGCAGGCGCCGTCTGGAGTGGCCGGAGATCCTCCAGGTGAACCTGCGCCCCGGCGACCCGTGGGTGTTCCTCAACCTCAGCGACGGCACCAGCCTGCCCGCCCTCGGCATCCAGCCCGGCATCGCCAAGCAGCGTGCGATCGCCGACGCACGCGCCCTGCGCGCCCTCGTCGAGGCCCGTTCCGTCCACGACCCCGAGCGGTCCGAGGGTGAACCTCAGGGCTGACTCGGGGACGTCCACCCTGACACACAGGGCCGGGTCTTGATTAATCTGTTGACGGAGGCGTTTTTCGCGGCGCCTCCGCCCCTGAGCTCCGACCGGCGCCAGGGGCTCCTGCTACCCGAGGAGTGACTCCCTCCAGCGATGGACGGATCGTCCTGTAGTACCTGCGCCGCCCCCTGCCGACATAGCGCGGACCCCGACACCGAGGTCCGCGCCCACGCGGAGGCGGCGGCATCATGACCATCCCCCTGCTGCTCCTCGGAGCGGCCTTCCTGCTGATCCTGGCCAACGGCTTCTTCGTCGCGGCCGAGTTCGGCCTGGTCACGGTCGAGCGCCCGGACGCCGAGAAGGCGGCCGCCGAGGGCGACAAACGCGCCCGTACGGTCGTGGAGTCGCTGGGGGAGCTGTCCTTCCAGCTCTCCGGCACCCAACTGGGCATCACCATCACCTCCCTGGTCGTCGGCATGCTCGCCGAACCGGCGCTGGCCGCTCTGCTGAGTCGGCCCTTCACCGCGATCGGCGTCCCCGAGGGCGCCGTCTCCGGGGTCGCCGTGGTCGTGGGGATGCTGCTCGCCTCCGCGCTCCAGATGGTGATCGGCGAACTCGTGCCCAAGAACTGGGCGGTGTCCAGGCCGCTGCAGGTCGCCCGGTTCGTGGCCGGCCCGCAGCATCTCTTCTCCCGCCTGTTCCGCCCGGTGATCGCCGCGCTCAACGCCGTCGCCAACCGGCTGGTGCGGGCCCTCGGCGTCGAGCCCGCCGAGGAGCTGGCCTCCGCACGCACCCCCGGCGAGCTGGTCTCCCTGGCCCGCCACTCGGCCCAGGCCGGTGCCCTGGAACAGGACACGGCCGACCTCTTCGTCCGCACGCTGTCCCTGGGCGAGCTGACCGCGCAGCACGTGATGACCCCGCGGGTGAAGGTCAGCGCGCTGCAGTCCTCGGCGACCGCCGAGGACGTCGTCAACCTGACCCGTGCCACCGGCCTGTCCCGCTTCCCCGTGTACCACGAGAAGATCGACGAGATCGTCGGCATGGTCCACCTCAAGGACGCCCTCGCGGTCCCGGTGCACGACAGGCTGCGCACCCCCGTCGGCCGGATAGCCCGGCCGGCCCTGATGGTCCCCGAGAGCCTGCCGGTGCAGCCGCTGCTCGCCCAGCTGCGCAGCGAGCAGCCCATCGCGGTCGTCGTCGACGAGTACGGCGGCACCGCGGGCGTCGTCACGCTGGAGGACATCGTCGAGGAACTCGTCGGCGAGGTCCGCGACGAGCACGACGCCAAGGACGTGCCCGAGCTCGCCCCCGCGCCGCCGGAGGACGGCCGGCCCGCCTGGGACGTCGACGGCGGCTGCCGTGTCGACCTCCTCAGGCGCATCGGCCTGGAGGCGCCCGAAGGCCCCTACGAGACCGTCGCCGGCCTGGTCGCCGACCTGCTCGGCCGGATCCCGGCCCCCGGTGACCGGGCGGAGCTGCCGGGCTGGCGGCTGTCCGTGCGCCAGGTCGGGCACTACCGCGCCGAGCGCGTCCGCCTGGTGCGGACCGCGGCCGCGGGCGATGCCGTGGCGAACGTGGTGGAGGCCACCCGATGAGCGTTCTGCAACTGGCCTTCGCCGGGCTCCTCGTCCTCGCCAACGGCTTCTTCGTCGGCGCCGAGTTCGCGCTCGTCTCCGTCCGCCGCAGCCAGATCGAACCGCTCGGCACCGCCCGGGCCCGCCAGGTGCTCTACGGCCTGGAGCGGCTGCCGCAGATGATGGCGGCCGCCCAGTTCGGCATCACCGTCTGCTCGCTGACCCTCGGCGCCGTCGCCGAACCGACGGTGGCCCACCTGCTGGAGCCGGTGTTCACCTGGATGCACCTGCCCGAGGGCATGGTCCACCCGCTCGGCTACGTCATCGCGCTCGCGGCCGTGGTCTTCTTCCACCTGGTCATCGGCGAGATGGTGCCGAAGAACCTCGCCATGGCGGCACCGGAGAAGGCGGCGCTGTGGCTCAGCCCCGGCCTGGTCGCCTTCGCCCGCGTCTGCAAGCCGGTGACCGTGGCGCTCGGCGCCTGCGCCAAGGGCGTCCTGCGGTTGTTCCGCGTCGAGCCCAAGGACGAGGTCGAGGCCGCCTTCACCAGCGAGCAGCTCAACCGTCTGGTGGAGGACTCCGGCCAGGCCGGGCTCCTGGACCCCGAGGAGCAGGAGCGGCTGGAGGACGCGCTGGAGCTGGGCTCCCGCCCGGTCCTGGACGTGCTGCTCGGCCGTGAGGCGCTGGTGACCGTCAGCCCGTCCGTCACCCCCGGCGAGATCGTCGCGCTCACCGCCCGCACCGGGTACTCCCGCTTCCCGGTCGCCGCGGAGAACGGCGCCTTCATGGGCTACCTGCACGTCAAGGACGTCCTCGACCTGGAGGACTCCGACCGCGCCGTGCCGCAGCGGATATGGCGCCCGATGGCGACACTGCGCTCCGAGCTGCCGCTGGACGACGCCCTGACCGTCATGCGCCGGGCGGCCACCCACCTGGCCCAGGTCGCCGACGCGTCCGGCAAGGTGCTGGGCGTGGTGGCCCTGGAGGACGTACTGGAAGTCCTCGTGGGGGAGGTACGCGACCCCGCCCACAGGGTGGCGACGGAGATCCGCCTCACGGAACCCAGGGGGAGCGGAGAACCGGAGGAGGTCCTGGCGACCTGACACCCGACCGCGCGGCCGGCGAACCCGCCGGCCGCCGGCCGCCGGCCGCCGGCCGTCGTGCCGCACGGGCGGCCATCCGGGCGCGGCGCCGGACGCCACGCCGGCGACGCCGGCCGCGTGGCCGCGGGCGGTACGGGCGGCGTTCGTCACAGTGCCGACGGATCGTGGGGCCCCCGCCCCGAGAGCACCTCGCCGTAGGCCTGCATGAGATCCGGCAGCCGCAGTGTGGCCAGATCGTCCCGCGACAGCGTGCCCGGATACGTCGACAGCCGCAGGTCCCGGTAGGCGCAGCTCTTCTCGTACAGCGTGCGCAGGAACCGCCCGTTGCCCAGCTCGTCGATCCAGCCCTGGTCCACCACGTGTCCGGCGATCGAGCGCAGCTCGTCCAGGGCCTCGTCGTCCCACAGGTCACCGTTCTCCGCGGCGAGCACCTTGCCGATCTCGGTGAGTTCCCCGGGCCGGTACGACGGGAAGTCCACCCGGGTGGTGAAGCGCGACGACAGCCCGGGGTTGGCGGCGAGCAGCCGGTCCATCCCCTCGGGATAGCCGGCGAGGATCACCACGAGGTGGTCCCGGTTGTCCTCGGCCCGCTTCAGCAGCACCTGCAGCGCCTCGTCGCCGTACGCGTCGCCCTTGCCGTACCCGGAGTTGGACAGCGAGTAGGCCTCGTCCACGAACAGCACCCCGCCGATCGCGGAGTCGATGAGTTCGTTGGCCTTGACGGCGGTCTGGCCCAGATACTCCCCGACCAGGTCGGCCCGCTGGGCCTCCACCAGGTGGTCGCCGCCGAGCAGGCCGAGGGCGTAGAAGACGCGGCCGAGGATGCGGGCGACGGTGGTCTTGCCGGTGCCCGAGGGGCCGGAGAAGACGAAGTGCCGTTTCGGCGGCTGCACGGGCAGCCCCTGCCCGGCTCGCAGCCGAGCCATGTTCAGTTGCGCGGACAGGGCCTTGACCTGCCGTTTCACCGGTTCCAGACCCACCATGCGCTCGAGTTCGGCGAGCGCCTCCTCGAGTAACGCGGGGTCGGTGGGCCCGCTCGGCAGCGGCCCGGCGGCGACCGTGGCCCGTTCGCGCACCGCGGGGTCGGCCGCCGAGGGGAGCGGACCGGAAGCCGCCGGATCGGGCTGATCGAGCCTCACCTCGCGGCCCTCGGGGCCGAACAGCGGGTCCAGGACGTCCGAGCCGTCAACGGAGTCCTGCCCGGCACCGGTGAGGGTGATCGCCGCGAGGTCGGCGGTGTCGTCGTATCCGTCGCCCTCGGCGATGGCCGCCAGCCGCGCGGAGGTGTCCATGAAGGCGGGATCGACCCGGTGCACGGCCCGGTACAGCGGGAGGGCGGCGGCGCTGCGGCCGGTGCCCTCGTGGGCCCTGGCGAGCCAGTATCTGAGTTCCTTGCGCTGCGGCTGCTCACTGCGACAGCGCATCAGGGAGGCGGACAGCAGCGGTTCGGCCTGCCCGTACATCTCCAGTCGGACCCGGGCCATGCCGCCGAACAGGCCGGCCTCGATGCCGAGCAGCGCGTCGTCGACCAGCGGGTCGGTGTGCCGGACCAACTGCTCCCAGTCCTTGACCAGATAGGCGCGGCAGGCGTGCAGGAAGCGGACCTGGGGGTCGGTGTCCACGGGCGGCAGTCCGGCCAGCGCCCGGTCCAGTTCGGGCACGTGCCGCCCGTCCAGCCAGTGCGAGGCGTGCGCCAGCAGCAGATCGCGCGGGCTCTCCAGCACCGGCTGCACCCACCAGCCCAGCCAGTACCAGGAGTTGAGGGTGCGGCGGTGCCGGGCGCGCTGTTCGCCGAAGCGGTCGCGGTGCCGGAACATCTTCAGCAGCGCCGTCGTCGTGTCGACGCGCAGCGCGTGCAGCCCGAGCCAGCCGTCGGCCATTCCGGGATCCATCCGCACCGCGGCCCGGAACTCCTCCTCGGCCTGCGGATAGGCACCCATGGTGTAGGCGTCCACGCCGCGCAGCCAGGCGAGGTCGGCCGGGGCCTCGGGGCCCTGCGTGCCGAAGTCCATCACGTCCCCCACAAACCGTGCCCCCGTACGCCGCCGGGCATCCACCCGGCGGCTTCCTCTGGCCGAACCGCTCTGACGCGGACCGGAGTTGCAGGTGCGCGAAGCAGCCGTTCGAAGGTCGCACCGAGGGCATCGTACCTGGGGGGCCGCCGCGCGCCGAAGGGTGCGGCAGGGGGTGTTCGGGGAGGTGGGAGCGGAAAGGGCGCGTCGTGCGCCGGTGACCGAGGGTGAGCGATCGGCGCCGCGCAGCGTCCGGATATCAGGACCCGGGCAGAACGAAGCCCCCGATCACGGGGGAACAACCGGGGGCTTCGTGTCTGCGGGCGGTCCGTCTCGACCGCACATTGAGAACGTAAGACCTGTATGGTCCCCCGGTCAAGCGGAGTTGGGGTACTCGGCCAAGTTCCTGCGCAAGGGTCCTCACGGGCTCACCACATCGCCGATGGCTCGTCACGGTGAGTGACATCCCGGTCCGTATCAGCGGTCCCGGCCGGCGTCGTGAGCACCTCATATCCCTGCCCCACCTGCCGCACCAGGAGATCCGCGAAGGGTCGCGACGGGTCGTCGGCGAAGTGCCGGCGTTCCGCCTCGACCCATCCGGCCCAGAACTCCCGCTGCTCCTCCCCGTCCCGCGCCCGCCCTCGCGCCCACGACTCCTCGCGGGGCAGGTCCATCCACAACAGACGGGCCAGGTACGGGCGCAGCGCCCGGCGGCCGGCCCCCACGCCCTCGACGAGCACCACCGGCGCCGGTGGCAGCGCGCGGGCAGGGCCGGGACGCCGGGCGTGCCAGTCGTAGGGGGAGTAGTGGGCCGTCGCGCCTTGGGCCAACGGCTCGATCACCTCGGTCAGCAGCCGGCCGTCCCACGCGAACAGCTCCTCATGGCTGGCGATGTCGTCCAGATGCAGCACGGGGGCGCCGCCCAGCGCCACGGCCAGCCGGCCGGCGAACGTGGACTTCCCGGACCCGGCGTGCCCGTCGACGCCGACCAGGCGGACGGGGCCGCAGGACGGCGCAAGGTTTCGGAGGCGGGCGGCGAGGGTGTGAATGGCGATTCCCGGGGCGAGGTGGCGGCATATGTGCGGGGAACATTCTAATGGCCGCCCCGACCTGCCCCTATAGGCGCCCCTCGAATGGTGCCGAATTGAACTACTGGGTGAACGGCCGCCCGACTCCCTATTCTTGCCGGGAATCCACGGGCGGACATATCAAAAACGGCGTTCCGGTTGTGCTCCGTGATGAGTAAAGTACCTGATGCGCGACAGTGAGGCGTCGAACGGGACGGACGGGGTAGATGGCCGCTGGGTTATTCGAAGGGCAGTATGTCTGGCATCCGGCGGCGGACGACCACGCCCTGGCGAGCACATGCGTCGACGTCCGGGCCGGCCGCTGGGCGAGCGCCCGGGCCGCCCTCGCCGAGACCCGCGACGACTTCGCCCTGCGGGCCCACCGCTCCCTGGTGGTGGCCTCCGAGGCGGCCGACTCCGACCTCGCCGAACACTGGCTGGCCGAGGAACCCACACCCGAGTCCGCGCTCGTGTGGGCGCGGGTGGCCGTGATCAGGGCGCTGCGCGCCGCCGACACCCGCGACCCGCGGGCCGAACCGCTGGAGCGGACAGCCCTGTCCGCCTGCGAACGCGCCGCGGCCACGGCCCCCGCCGACCCCACCCCGTGGGTCGCCGAACTGGCCATGGCCCGGCTGCGCCGGCTGCGCGATCCGGCGCCGCAGGGGCTGCTCACCGCCCCGCCGGGACCCTGGCGGCTGTTCGCCCACATCCTGTCCCTCGACCCCTGGCACCGCGAGGCCCACCACCGTTTCCTCGCGTGTTTCTTCACCGGGTACGGCGGGTCGGTCAACGCCGCCTGGGACGTCGCCGCCTTCCTCGGCCGACGGGCACCGGCAGACAGCGCGCTGCGGCTGCTGCCGCTGGTCACCCTGGTGGAGAGCCACGACCCGGCCCGACTGCTCGCCGGCCGTGTGTGGGAACTGCCGCAGTGGCGCTCCACCGCGCTCGCCGTCTACCGGAACTGGCTGCCGACGGTGGCCGGTCACCGCTTCACCCCGGTGCTCGACCTGGCCTACCTCGCCCACGCCCTGGTCCAGGGCGGGCGTGAGTTCGAGGCCCGCGCGGTCCTCATCGCCATGGGCCCCTACGCCTCACGCATGCCGTGGTGCCTCTTCGGCGACCCCGTCGAGCAGCTCTCGCGCGCCCGGCGGGCCTGCGGCCTGCCCGTGCCCCCCACCTCCTGATCGTCCTGACCTCGCCCGACCCCCCATCGAGAGAAAGGCCGACACGTGCCGGAACGGACGACGTTCCACGGCAGGGCCGCCCCGCACACTCTCGACGACGACGCCACCCTGCACGCCATGGGCTATCCCAGATAACTCACCCGGCGCTTCAGGGCGTTCGACGACTTCGCCATATCCTTCACCATCATCAACATCATCCCGGGTATTTTCTCGTCGTTCGGATTCGGGATGAACGCGGGCGGCCCGCGCATCCTCGTATTCGGCTGGATCGGCGTGTCCGTCATGGTGCTCTTCATCGGCGCAGCCATGGCCGAAGTGGCCTCCGCATTTCCGACGAGCGGCGCGCTGTATTTCTCGGCCGGAAAACGCGCCAGGCGGCACAAGGGGGCCTGGTCGTGGTTCACCGGCTGGCTGAACTTCGTCGGCCAGGCCGGCGGCACCGCGGCCACCGGCTACGCGGCGGCCACCTTCGTCCAGGCCCTCGTCGCCCTGCAGTGGCCCTCCTACCGGCCCACGGCACACCAGACGGTGCTGATCACGGCGCTGATCATCGTGGTCCAGGGCCTGGCCAACACCTACACGGTCCGGTTGGTCGCCGTCCTGAACCGGATCTCCGTAGGGTGGCTGCTCATCGGTCTCGTGGTGATCGTGACCGCTCTCGTGGCCGTCCCCGACCACCACCGTCCCGCGTCCTTCGTCACGCATTTCGCCAACAACACCGGTTTCACGAGCGGACTTTACGGAGGCATGCTCGGCCTGCTGGTCACCAGCTGGACCTTCACCGGCTTCGACGGCGGCTTCCACATGTCCGAGGAAACGGTCCGGGCGACCGTGAACGCGCCCCGAGGCATCACCCGCGCCATCGCCTGTTCCGCCGTCACCGGTCTGATCCTCATGCTCGCCCTGGTCCTCGGCATTCACGACTACGGCCATGTGGCCGCCGCGGACGCGCCGCCCGGCCAGATCCTCATCGACGCGCTCGGCCTCGGCACCGCCAGGGCACTGCTGCTCATCGTGATCGGTGCCATGCTCTTCTGCGGCCTGGCCGACCTCACCAGCAACACCCGGCAGATCTTCGTTTTCTCCCGGGACGGCACGATGCCCGGCTCCCGCTGGTGGCACTCGGTCTCCCCGCGTACCCGCACCCCCGTCAAAGCGGTCTGGCTCGCCGTCGCCTGTTCTCTGGCGCCGATCCTGCCCGGCTGGTGGTCGCACACGGCCTTCACCGCCATCGTCAGCGTCAACGCGGTCGGGCTGTTCCTCGCCTACGCCGTGCCGATCCTGCTCCGCCTGCGTCTGGGCGACGAGTTCCAGCCGGGCCCCTGGCACCTGGGCCGCTGGGGGTGCCCGGCGGGGATCGCGGCCGTCGCCTGGATCGCCCTGAGCAGCGTGCTGTTCATGCTGCCGCAGGCCTTCCCGATCACCGTCGACTCCTTCAACTACGCCCCCGTCGCCCTGGCCGTGGTCCTGCTCGTGGCCACCCTGTGGTGGTTCGCCACGGCGCGCCGCCGCTTCCGGGGGCCGGTCAGCTACGGCCGTCCGGACGAGGTGGCGGCGATGGACCTGATCTGACGCACATGCCCCCGCCCCCGGCGCCGGTGCGCGCCGGGGGCTCGCCCTGCTGCAAGGACCCCCAGGTCATGCCACTGGTAGAGACCAATATTGGTAGGCGTGGCGTGTGCCGAAGTGCTGGCAGGAGCCCGTCCCCGCGGCCATAGTGGGCCCATTGCCGTGCACGGACCCGCTCCCTCCCCGACTCGGAACCTGGGGGTCTCCCACCCATGAGCAGTGCCGAACACCCGTCCCGCAGATCCGTCCTGACCGCCGCGGTCGCCGCCGCCGTGGCGGGCGCCGCCGCTCCGACGGCCGCCGCGACGGAGCGCACCGCCGCCACCCCGCACTCCACCCGCCCGGTCGACTACCGCGCCTGGACCACGTACGCCGACTGGCGCTCCGGTACGTCCCACGGCACCCGCGCCGTCGCGGGCCTGCGCCCCGGCCTGCACATCGCCACCCCGGCCGGAACCACCGACTACACCGATCCGCACACCGGCACCACCGGCACGTGGGAGTACGCCACCTGGACCGGCCCGGTCCACCGGCTCCCCGTCCCCGCGACCGAGGCGATCGCCTCCTGGAACGCCCACACCCCGGCCGGCACCTGGCTGCAGGTCGAACTGCGGGGCACGTACTCCGACGGCACGGACACCCCCTGGTACGTCATGGGCCGCTGGGCGGCCGGCGACCAGGACATCAAGCGGACCTCCGTCGACGACCAGACCGACGGCAGAAGCACCATCTGGACGGACACCTTCTCCATCGACGACCCGGCCTCCGGCCTGCGCCTGACCTCCTACCGGCTCCGTCTCACCCTCTACCGCAGGCCCGGCACCGGCCTCACCCCGACGGTGTGGCGCGTGGGCGCCATGGGGTCCGACATCCCCGACCGCTTCACCGTCCCCGCCTCCGCACCCGCCCTGCCCGGGAGGGAACTGACCGTCCCGCGTTTCTCGCAGGAGATCCACGCGGGCCAGTACCCCCAGTACGACAACGGCGGCGAGGCCTGGTGCAGCCCCACCTCCTCGCAGATGATCATCGAGTACTGGGGCGGCCGGCTCACCCCCGAGCAACTCTCCTGGGTCGACCCGTCCTACGCCGACCCCCAGGTCTGCCACGCGGCCCGGTCCACGTACGACTACCAGTACGCAGGCTGCGGCAACTGGCCCTTCAACGCGGCCTACGCGGCGACCTTCGACGGACTCCAGGGCGTCGTCACCCGCCTCGGCTCCCTCAACGACGTGGAGACCCTGATCGCCGCGGGCATCCCCGCCATAACGTCCCAGTCGTTCCTGAAGACCGAGCTGACCGGAGCGGGCTACGGCACCTCCGGCCACCTGATGACCATCATCGGTTTCACCGCCGACGGGGACGTGATCGCCAACGACCCGGCCTCGCCGAGCGACGCGGCGGTGCGGCGCGTGTATGCGCGCCGGGAGTTCGAGAACATCTGGCTGCGCACCAAGCGCTACGACGCGAACGGCAAGGTCAGGAGCGGTTCGGGAGGGGTCTGCTACCTCTACTTCCCGGCGAGGCCGACACCGGGTCAGCGCCGCGCTCTGGGGCGCGTGGGGATTCGCTGACGACACGGCTGCCGAACGGCCGCCGCGCGACCTCGCGGCGACGGTCGGCGGCGTAGCTCGTGACACGGCCGTACGGCAGGCGACAGGGGGATGCCGTCGACCGGGGCGAGCGTCCGGGTGACGTCGACGGCGTCGGCCGCGATGGTGATGCCTCGGGCAGGGTGCCGCGGCCGTCGCGGATCAGCCGGAGCCCGAACCTCGGTTGCAGCGGCAGCAGTTGCCGAGTGCCGTCGTCGTGGGGCGCGTACGGGGTGCCCTCGGCGGTGCCGGCTCCGCGGCGGGCGTCGATCACGCCCGCCGCGGTCGCGGACCGCTGATTTCCCCGAGGCGCGGGGAAGCACGGCGGGCCCGGTCCGGGCCCCTGCCGCGGCCATCGACCTGGGCGAACGCGGCCATCGGTCCGCCTTCTCGCAGGCGGATGACCTGCTCGACGCCATGTGCTGGTATGGAGGGATGGAACTGCGGGAACTCCGGGCCTTCATCGCTGTCGTCGAGGAGCGCGGTATGTCTGCCGCCGCACGCCGCCTGCACGTGAGCCAGTCGGCGCTGTCGCAGACGGTGAGCGGCCTGGAGAGGCAACTCGGACTGAGGCTGCTGATCCGCACCAACACCGGTGTCCGCCCCACCGAGGAGGGAGAGACCCTGCTGGCCGAGGCCCGCGCGGTGATCTCCCGGCACGACCAGGCACTGCGGACCATGGCAAGCCTGACGAGCCCGGGATGCGGACTGCTACGGGTCGGCATTCCGCTGGAACTGCCGTCGGACCTGCTCCGGCCGGCGATGGAGCGGATGGCGGCCGCGTGCCCCGACACGCGCGTACAGGCCCGCCATCTGTCGTCCGCGGCCCAACTGCACGCGCTGCGCATCGGCGAGCTCGACATCGGCCTGCTGCGGGAACGTCCTGCGGACCCCGACCTCGACGCCATGCTGGTCGTCACGGAGAAGCTGGGCGTGCTGCTGGCCGCGAGTGCCGCCGCCGAGTTGGCGGACGACGAGGGAGTGCGCCTGGATGCCTTGCGGGGTCTGGAGTGGGTGAGCTTCCCCCGCTCCGGCAGCCCCGCGTGGTACGACGAAGTCACCTCGGTCCTGCGCAGCTTCGGCCTCGACCTGGGCCCGGAGGCACCGGAGGACCAGTCGTTGATCGCCGAGGTCAAACTGGCGGCGGTCAGCACGGGGAAGGCATTCGCCCTGGCCCCGCCCCAGTGGTCCCAGCCACTGCCGGAGGACGTCGTCTGGAGGCCTCTGCATCAGCATCCCTTGGTGCGCCGCACCTGGGCCGCGTGGCCGGCCCATGCCCGGCGCCGCGATCTGGCCGGCTTCATCACCGGGCTTCCAGCGGTGGACAGCATCTGAGCACTCTTCGCCGTCCACGTCGCCGGGAACACCAGTGGACGCCGCCATAGGAATTAACGGAAGCCGTCATCGAGTAACTCGATGGCCGATTTCCTCGATCCGCGGAATAAGATAGGTGTCACGCTCCTGACCTGCGCAGATGATGCTTGTGGCAATGTGGGAGTCGCCCCTCGTGATCGGTGAGCGCCTTATTCGCGACGCCACGGGAGAGGAGGTGGAATGCATTTCATGAAAAGAGGCGTACGTTCTGCGTGGCAGCCAACTATTCGATGGAGTGCTTACCGTGAATTCTTCCTACCTCGCAGGCAGTGTCGCACTGGTCACCGGAGCCACCAGCGGCATCGGAGCAGCGACCGCGGGCCTGCTCGCCGAGCATGGGGCGCATGTGCTGGTCGCCGGACGGAATGTGTCACGTGGCGAGTCCGTGGCCGTGAGCATCCGGGCCCGGGGTGGCAAGGCCGACTTCCTGGCCGCCGACCTCACGACGGCCGACGCCGCCCGAGACCTGGCACGGCGCGCGACCGACATGACCGGTGCGGTCGACATCCTGGTGAACAACGCCGGCATCTATCCCTTCGGGCCCACCGCCGACACGGCGGAGGAGCAGTTCGACGCGGTCTACGCGCTGAACGTGAAGGTTCCCTACTACCTCGTGGCCCAGCTCGCGCCGGGCATGGCCGAGCGCGGCCGTGGCTCCGTCATCAACGTGAGCACCGTGGTGGCCGACTTCGGCATGGCGGGCATGGCCCTGTACGGGTCGAGCAAGGCCGCCGTGAACCTGCTGACCAAGTCGTGGGCGGCCGAGTACGGTCCGCGGGGTGTCCGGGTCAACGCCGTCCAGGTCGGGCCGACACGCACTGAGGGAACGGCCGGAATGGGCGACGACCTGGGCGGTCTCGCTGCTCAGGCCCCCGCGGGCCGCCCGGCGAGTCCTGAGGAGATCGCCTCCGTGATCGCGTTCCTGGCGAGCGACGCGGCGAGCTTCGTGCATGGCGCGATCGTCCCCGTCGACGGCGGTCGCGTCGCCGTCTGAGTCGCACGACCGAGACCGTCGGCCAGGAGCGACTCGCCGCTCCTGGCCGACGGCGGTCCGGCGCGCGCGGGCGGGCGCGGGCGGGCGCCTGCTCCGGGGACGGTGGGTGTTCGGTCGTACGGGGCCCTGTCGCCGGAGCGACGCCTTGTCCGTGTATCGCTTACGCGGAGCGGTGCCGCCGGTAGTGGCGGGCGACGCGGACGCGGTTGCCGCAGGCCGGGGAGCACCACTCGCGGCGCGGGTGGTTCTTGAAGAAGTAGAGCAGGCAGTTGGGGGCGAGGCAGGGGCGCAGGCGCTCCCGGTCGGGTCCGGTGAGAAGCACGACTGCCTGGTGGGCGATGAGCTGGACGGCGAGGCGCGCAGCCGTTCCCGAGCCACGGTACATACGCGAGGGCGGGCCGTCCGCGGGCCAGACGAGCTCGGGCCAGGCCCGAGCGAGAGCGTTGAGCGTGGCGATCGCCTCATGACGCGCGGAGCCGGACGCGGTGGCAGGGGGACGCGGATCATCGGTCACCTCGGCCGCCAACTGCCGCAGCGCGTCGCGCAGCGCACGCAGTTCTCCGGCGACCGGGCGCACCGTGTGTTCGTCGATCTGGTCGGCCTCCAGGCCGCTGACCGGGCCGAGGCGGTCGGCGACCGCGCGCAGCCAGGCAGCCGGGCCGGCGTCGTCGGCCAGAGCGTCGCACGTCCGGCCACGGTCGAGTGCCACGGTGTTCATGAGCTCGATGGGCAGGGGCTCCCCCAGCAGTGTCGCGCTCGTGATCGAGGTCCCTTCCGCCATGTCCCCGATCATACCACCATCTAATGGATCGACTGCAGAACAACCATTTGACATCGCGGATTCGGCGCGCCATATTTCTAATTGTTAAGGCATCAGCCAACCATTAGATCAATGGAATCTCCAGGAGAGCCGCTATGTCAGCGCTGCCCCAGATCAACCCCGCCGAGGCCACCGGCGAAGCCGCCACCCTGCTCGGCGAACTCAAGAAGAGCGTCGGCTCCGTGCCGAACATGGCGAAGGTGATGGCGAACAGCCCGGCCCTGCTCAAGGGTTGGATGAGCCTGTCGGACGCTCTGGTCGGCGGTGTGCTTCCCGCCGCGGTCCGCGAGCGACTCGCACTGGCCACCGCGGAGTACAACCGCTGCGGCTACTGCCTGTCCGCGCACACCTTCCTGGGCAAGAACGTCGCCAAGATCGACAGTGACGAAATAGAGCGCGCTCGCCACGCCGAGTCCTCCGACTCGCACACGGCAGCGCTGCTCACCCTCTCCGACGCCATCGCCCGCGGCCGCGGCACGATCGACGAGAGCGTGCTGAAGTCGGCCCGGTCCGCCGGCGTGACCGACGCCGAAATCGCGGAAGTCGTGGGCAACCTCGCCCTGAACATCCTGACCAACTACTTCAACATCGTCGCCGGAACGGACAACGAGTTCCCCGTCGTCACGCCGCACCGGTCGGCCTGACGCCCCTGCCGTGCGGGTCGCGATCCTGTCCTGCCGACAGCGGCCCGCACGCCCCACCCGCCGACCCGGTCAGGCCGCCCCTCGAACGGAGCCGCACCGGTCGGCTCCCGGCCGCCGGCAGGCGTCGGTCGGCCGAACGGCAAAAGCTGCGAGGGATCCGGCACCGGTGTTCTGTGGAGTGGGAAGAGCGCCGACCACGGCACAAGGTGCGCGTCTCGGCGCACCCACCCCGTCCCCGTCGGTGCCACCGACAGCGATGACCGACCCCCGGCCGTAACGCGACGAACGCCCGCCGGACCCGTACCCATCATGATGAAGCGAGGCAGTGATGACTGCAGCATCCGAGTCCCATGAAGACGGCACCTACGACGTGATCGTGCTGGGCGCCGGCCCGGTCGGACAGAACGTCGCCGACCGCGCACGCGCCGCCGGCCTCACGGTGGCCGTCGTGGAACGCGAACTCGTCGGCGGCGAATGCTCCTACTGGGCCTGCGTGCCCAGCAAGGCACTGCTGCGACCGGTCATCGCCCTCGCGGACGTCACCCGCGTGGACGGGGCACGGCAGGCCGTGACCGGCAGACTCGACAGCGACGGGGTGTTCGCCCGCCGCAACCGCTACGTCACCGACTGGGACGACAGCGGCCAGGTCCGGTGGGTCAAGTCCATCGGCGCCGACCTCTTCCGCGGGCACGGCAGGATCGACGGTCCCCGCCGTGTGACGGTCACCCCCGACGACGGCACACCGCAGACCCTCACCGCCCGGCACGCGGTGGCCATCGCCACCGGCAGCCGGCCGGCGATGCCCGATCTCCCGGGCATCGACGAGGCCCGGCCCTGGACCAACCGGAACGGCACCGACTCCAGCACCGTGCCCGCCCGGCTCGCCATCGTCGGCGGTGGCGGGGTCGGCGTGGAGATGGCCACCCTCTGGCAGGGCCTCGGCTCCCAGGTCACCCTCATCGCCCGCCGTGCGCTGCTGCCCCGCCTGGAACCCTTTGCCGGGGAGTTGATCGAACGCGGTCTCACCGAGGCCGGGGCGGACGTGCGGATCGGTGTGCGGGTGACGGCTCTGCGCCGTCCGGACGCCGCGGGCCCCGTCACACTCAGCCTCGACGACGGCAGCGAAGTGGAGGTCGACGAGGTCCTGTTCGCCACCGGCCGCACACCCGCCACCGACGACATCGGCCTGGACACCATCGGCCTCACCCCCGGCTCGTGGCTGGACGTGGACACCACCTGCCTGGTCGACGGCGTCGACGGCGAATGGCTCTACGCGCTCGGCGACGTCAACCGCCGCGCGCTCCTCACCCACCAGGGCAAATACCAGGGCCGTACCGCGGGCGACGCCATCGGCGCCCGAGCCGCCGGGCGCCCGCTGGACGACGGTGCCTGGGGCGACCACGCCACCACAGCCGACCAGCACGCCGTGCCCCAGGTCTTCTTCACCGACCCCGAGGCCGGCGCCGTGGGCCTGACCGCCGAGCAGGCGGCCCGCGCCGGACACCGGATCGAGGTCGTCGACGTCGACTTCACCGCGGCCCAGGGCGCCAAGCTCTACGCCGACGGCTACCGGGGTCACGCCCGGATGGTCGTCGATCTGGACCGGGAGATTTTGCTCGGCGTCACCTTCGTCGGCCCCGGTATCAGCGAACTGCTGCACTCGGCCACCGTCGCGGTCGCCGGCGAGGTCCCGCTCAAGCGGCTGCGGCACGCCGTCGCCTGCTTCCCCACCGTGAGCGAGATCTGGCTCTTCCTGCTGGCCGCGCGGCGCGAAGGCCGCTGAGCCCCTCTCCTCACGCGGCGGCGACGACGCGTCGGTCGGACCTTGCCGCCCCGGACGCAGCACGGTCACTGACGGAAGGCTCGCCGGGCGGGCGCGGGCGGAGCAACGGCGCCCTGTACGGCGGGTGGTGCGGCCCCGGGCAACCCACTGGTTGCCCGCTCAGGACTACCACGACGCCGCCTCCCGGTTCCTGCACGC
>NZ_JBSFRB010000043.1:0-79382 GCF_053589015.1 Streptomyces sp. NPDC003393
CCGCGGCCAACTCCCCACCCAGCACACCCCGTCAACGACACACCCGATCAAACGGACACGCCACCGGCGAGTGAACCTGACCAAGCCCTACTAGGGTCGGTGGCACGGTGCCAGGACGCCGTTTCCAAGGTTGGCGGCACGCGGCCAGGCGGCCGTTTCCAGGGTGTCCGGCGCGTGTGCGTCGTGATCCGCCGTACAGACGCCGGCTAGTCGTTTCTGACCGAATGCGATCGGTCTTACCTGCAGATCTTCGTCATCCACAGGAGTTATCCACAGGTGCCCTGATCGACCTGGGGACAAGTCGACACCGCGCGACACCTCGGTCGACATAACGCCCTTCAGACCGCAAGCCGGACCATCACCCCGTAGGTGCCCCTTCGTCCATCCGTTTCCTTTGATTCATCTTTTGGAGCGACCCCTTTCCACCCGAAAGTGGGTGTCAGGCCGGTTTGCACCGGGAATTCTCCCTTCCGGCCGATGCTTCCGGAGTGATCAATTCCGACATCCACAGATCTTGCACACAGCCTGTGGATAACTCGCCGGCGGTGATGGACCCCTGTGGACAACACAGCCCCCAAGTCCCCCTCTGCGCAAGGGAATCCAGTCAACCAGGCCTCTGCGACCGACCCCCTTCCAGGGGGCAGCGCATCCCTTTATTGACACACTCCGCAATTCGTCCATAACGGTGTGTACGCCGACGCACACCTCCGAGACGCGCGGTTCGGAATACAGGGTCGTGAGCGGGAACGTGGCACCGGTAGCCTTGACCGCGTGATTGACCTTCGTCTGCTCCGTGAGGACCCCGACCGTGCGCGCGCCTCCCAGCGCGCCCGTGGAGAGGACGTCGCGCTCGTCGACTCCCTCCTGTCTGCCGACGAGCGGCGCAGGTCGTCCGGCGTCCGCTTCGACGAGCTGCGCGCCGAACAGAAGGCGCTGGGCAAGCTCATCCCCAAGGCCACCGGTGACGAGAAGGCCGAGCTGCTGAAGAAGGCGAGCCAGCTCGCCGCCGACGTCAAGGCCGCCGACGCCGAGCGCGACGCCGCGGACAGCGAGACCCACGAACTGCTGCTCCAGCTCGGCAACCTCGTGCACCCCGACGTGCCCGTCGGCGGTGAGGAGGACTTCGTCACGCTGGAGACGCACGGCACGATCCGCGACTTCTCCGCCGAGGGCTTCACCCCCAAGGACCACCTGGAGCTCGGTCAGCTCCTCGGCGCGATCGACGTGGAGCGCGCCGCGAAGGTGTCCGGTTCGCGCTTCTACTTCCTCACCGGTGTCGGCGCCCTGCTGGAGCTGGCCCTGGTGAACGCGGCGATTGCACAGGCCACCGCGGCCGGCTTCACCCCGATGCTGACCCCCGCGCTGGTCCGCCCCCAGTCGATGGCCGGCACCGGCTTCCTCGGCCAGGCCGCGCAGGACGTCTACCACCTCGACAAGGACGACCTCTACCTGGTCGGCACGTCCGAGGTGCCGCTGGCGGCGTACCACATGGACGAGATCATCGACGCCGAACGCCTGCCGCTGCGCTACGCGGGCTTCTCGCCGTGCTTCCGCCGTGAGGCCGGCTCGCACGGCAAGGACACCCGCGGCATCTTCCGCGTGCACCAGTTCGACAAGGTCGAGATGTTCTCCTACGTGGCCCCCGAGGAGTCGCAGGAGGAGCACCGGCGGCTGCTGGAGTGGGAGAAGCAGTGGCTGACCTCGCTGGAGCTGCCGTTCCGCGTCATCGACGTGGCCTCGGGTGACCTGGGTTCCTCGGCGGCGCGCAAGTTCGACTGCGAGGCGTGGATCCCCACCCAGGGCAAGTACCGCGAGCTGACCTCGACGTCGGACTGCACCGAGTACCAGTCGCGCCGACTGCAGATCCGTGTCCGCGACGGCAAGCAGGTCAAGCCGCTGGCCACGCTCAACGGCACGCTGTGCGCGGTCCCGCGCACCATCGTGGCGATCCTGGAGAACCACCAGCAGGCCGACGGTTCGGTGCGCGTGCCCGAGGTGCTGCGTCCCTACCTCGGCGGCCGGGAGGTCCTGGAGCCGGTGGCCACCAAGTGACCCACCCCGCTCCCGAGGCCGCCGGCGACACGTCCGGCGGCCTCCCCTACCGGCTGATCGCGACCGACCTGGACGGCACGCTGCTGCGTTCCGACGAGTCGATATCGACCCGCACCCGTGAGGCGCTCGCCGCGGCCACCGAGGCGGGTGCCGCGCACATCGTGGTCACCGGCCGTGCCGTCCCGTGGACCCGGCACATCCTCGACGACCTCGACTACCGGGGCCTCGCGGTCTGCGGCCAGGGCGCCCAGGTCTACCACGCGGGTGAGCAGCGTCTGCTGACCTCGGTGACCCTGGACCGGCAGCTGGCCGGGGTGGCCCTGGCCAAGATCGAGGCGGAGGTCGGCCCGCTGTACCTGGCGGCCAGCCGGGACGGCCTGGACGGCGAGGTGATCGTGGGCCCCGGCTACACCCTCACCGGCGCCCTGCCGGCCACCCCGTTCGCGGACGCCTCGGACCTGTGGAGCGCACCGCTCAACAAGATCTACGTCCAGCATCCGACTCTCTCCGACGACGAGCTCGCCGATGCGGCGAACCGGGCCGCGGGCGGTTTCGTCTCCGTCACCATGGCCGGCGAGGGCATCGTCGAACTGCTCCCCCTCGGACTGTCCAAGGCGACGGGCCTCTCGCTCGCCGCACGACGGCTGGGCCTGAAGGCCGCCGACACGATCGCCTTCGGCGACATGCCCAACGACATCCCGATGTTCGCCTGGGCCGCGCACGGCGTGGCCATGGCCAACGCGCACGAGGAACTGAAGGCAGTCGCGGACGAGGTGACCGCCTCCCACGAGGAGGACGGCATCGCGGTGGTGCTGGAAAGGTTCCTGGGCTGAACTCGCGGCTCTCGCCGGTCTCGGTGGTGCGGTTTCGGTCTGTGCCGTTTCGGTCTCTGTGGAGGATGCACGGATCGAACGTGCGCGGGGTTTCACCCCCGACCACGGCTTAGCAAGCCGGTGCCTTACCACTCGGCCAATCCTCCGGGTGGGCGGCCCACGCGACAGCGGATCGCGTGCTCGAAGCGGCCGCCCCGGGCAGCGCCCCGTGCGGGGCGGGCTCGACGCGGAGCGGTGAGGACTACTCCGGAGCCCGCCGCGGGCTGCCCTGTCGGGAGCTGGGCGTACTGCCGTGCATGGACATCGCCACAGCTCCTCTCCCAGAACGTGGCGCCGGCTCACCCCGGCGCTGCGGACCCCATCACTGTGCCGTCCCGGGGCCACCTACGCCACCGAATTCAGCGCGCACCGCGCGATGGCTCAGCGCCGCCGCCACCCGCGTCGGCGGACCTTGCTGAAGAACCATCCCGCGGGTGGCTCGTCGGAGCGCCAGGGCTGCGGTTCGGGCGCCTCGCGGCGCCAGCGGGCGGCGAGCACCCGAGCCCGGGCGGACGGCTCGGTGGTCTCTGCGGCTCGTATGAAGTCCGCGTCGAGGACCACGTCGTCCCAGCCGTCGCCGGTGGCCCCCCGGCCGTCGCGTTCCGGCGTCTGGCCTGCCATCCCGTCCTCCCGATCGTCCGTCCGGTGCGCCCAGTGTGCGCGCGTGGGGGTGAAGGCTCCGTCAGGGCCGGGTGAGGCCCGCCCGGGAAGCGGTTCTCACTCCTCCCCGGCGAGGGTCAGGGCCCGCAGCTTCTGCCCGGCGTACCAGGTGGCCAACACGGTCACCAGCACCAGCAGCACCGTCGCCGTCGACAGCCCGACGTCGGAGGTGACCAGGTCTCCGCCGACCATCTTGTGCGCCACCGCCAGGGACCACTGCTGGATGCTCAGGGTGCGCGCTCCGGGCACCAGGGAGCCGAACAGCGCCTCCCAGACGAGGGCGTAGACGAGGCCGAAGACCACCGCGTGCCGGGAGACCGTGCCCAGCAGCAGGAACAGGGCGGAGTAGGCGATGGAGGCGACGAGTGCGGCCACCGTGTAGGCCACGGCGATCTGCTGCCCGTTGCCGTTGAGGATCAGTCCGGCGACCAGCGTCGGCACCGCCGAGAACACCATGGTCACCGCGATCGCCACGATCAGCTTGGTGAGAATGATCGTCGGCCGCTTCAGCGGCTTGGACAGCAGGTACACCACCGAGCCGTCGTCGATCTCCGGTCCGATCGCACCGGTACCGGCGATGACACCGATGATCGGGACCATGGTGGCGAGCGCGAACCCGCCCAGGACGTTCGCCGCGGTCTGGTCGTCGGCGCCGGTGAGCGCGCGGACGACCACGGCGATGACGATCAGCAGCAGCGGCAGCGCGCCGAGGATGAGGGCCCGGCGACGGCCGAGGAGGGCTCGGTAGGTGAGCCGGGCGACTGTGGGGTCGTACATCTTCGGCCTCCTACGCCGCGACCAGATACGAGAAGACGGACTCGAGGGACTCGTCGGACGGCGAGACCGTGTGCAGCCGGATGCCTCGGTCCCGGGCCACCCTCGGCAGCAGGGTCGTGAACCGGCCGAAGTCGACGGCCTGGATGTGCAGCGCGCCCTCGACCAGGTCCACCTCGATGCCGGACGTCGACGGGTCGGCGATCAGTGCGGCCGCGAGGGCGCGGTCGTCGCTGGAGCGCACCAGGTAGCGGTGCGGGCGGTCGGTCATCAGACGTCGGATCTTGCGGAAGTCGCCGCTGGCCGCGTGCCGGCCGGCGACCACCACCTCGATGTGCCAGGCCAGCTGTTCGACCTCCTCCAGGATGTGGGAGGAGAAGAGCACCGTGCGGCCCTCGTCACCCATGCGCCGCAGCAGGTCCATCAGCTGCATGCGCTGGCGCGGGTCCATGCCGTTGAACGGCTCGTCCAGCAGGAGCAGCGAGGGGTCGTGCACGAGGGCGCTGGCCATCTTCACCCGCTGCCGCATGCCCTTGGAATAGGTGGAGATCTTCCGGTCCTGTGCGTACTCCATCTCGACCGTGGCCAGGGCCTTCTGTGCCGCCTTGGCCCCGAGGCCGTGCAGCTCGGCGTTGGCGACGACGAACTCGCGGCCGGTGAGGAAGTCGTACATCGCCTCCCGCTCGGGGACGACGCCGATGTGCCGGTAGATCTGCTCGTTGCGCCACACCGGCTGTCCGTCGAGGGTGACGGAGCCGGTGGAGGGGGCGAGGAAGCCGCCCATCATGTTGATCAGCGTGGACTTGCCGGCTCCGTTGGGGCCGAGCAGACCGGTGACGCCGGGGCCGATCGTCATGGTGATGTCGTTGACGGCGACCACATTGCCGAACCAGCGGGAGACATGGTCGATGGTGAGGGTCGTCACAGTCCCACCTTCTTGTAGCGGCGCAGCAGGAGGCCGTAGGCAGCGGCGATGAGGCCCAGGAGGACGAGGACGTAGACGACGCCCTCTCCGGTGCCGGGGCCGACGGCACCGGGCGCCGCGGACGTCGCGCCCAGGAAGGCGGTCTGCACGCCGTCGATCAGGGTGACCGGCGAGAACAGGCCGATCCAGGGGATCGCGCCGGTGTTGTTCTGGGCGTCGGCGATGGCCTGGAGGGTGGAGACCGCGCCGTAGGAGATGACCAGCACGGCGATCACGGCCGCTATGCCGAAGCCGCGGCGCGGGGTCACGGCGGCGATGACGAGGCCGATGCCGGCGAAGAGCAGTGAGAGCAGTGCCACGGAGACGAGCCCCTGTGCGAATCCCTTGGTCTGGTCGGCGAAGTCCAGCTTGGCCAGCAGTGCGCCGACGTAGAGCACGAGCAGCGGCGCGGCGGTCAGGATGAACAGGGCCGAGGCCAGTGCCGCATACTTGGCGCGGACGTAGTCGGCGGTCTCGATCGGCCGCGAGAAGTACAGCGGCACGGTCTTGAAGCGCAGGTCCCGCGACACCGCCTGCGGTGCCTGCGAGGCGACGTACAGGCTGATCACGGCCTGCATGATGATCGCGTAGCGGGTGTAGTCGACGGGCAGGTCCTTGGTGGCGACCGCGACGGCGACCATGATGGCCGCGGGCACGCACATCACCACGAACAGCAGCATCGGCAGCACCTTGGACTTGACCGAGCGGCCGAGGCCGTAGGCGCCGCGCAGGGACTGCGAGTACAGCGAGCGGCGGGCGTAGGCACGGCCGAGGCGGGGGCCGTCGTAGGTGCGGTAGCCGATGTTGTGGATGCGGGTCTGGTCACCCGCCGGCCTGACGGGTGCGCCCATGGGCTGCTCAACTGCCATGGCCGACCGCCTCCTTCCGCTGTCCGTCGCGCTGTTCGTCGTCCCGGAAGACCTCCGAGATGTGGTGCCGGCGCTGTTCCATGCGCACCAGGCCGAGGCCGAGGTCCGCGATCACGTCCCGCACCAGGTCGTACGTCTCCTCACCCTGCGCGGTGAGGAGCAGGACGTGTCCAGCGCCCGGCAGGCCGGTGCCGTCCTCGGTCTGCATCCCGCGCGCGTGGAGCGCGTCGCGCACCGCGCGGGTGCCGTCCGGGTGCTCGTCGCTGTCGGTGACCTCGATCGCGAGGGTGGTCGTGGTCTGGGTGAAGTCGGTGGTGGAGCTGGACCGCAGGAGCTTGCCGCCGTCGATGACGACGACGTGGTCGCAGGTGCGCTCCAGCTCCCCCAGCAGGTGTGAGGTGACCAGGACCGAGATGCCGAAGTCGGTGTGGATCCGCCGGATCAGGCCGAGCATCTCGTCGCGACCGACCGGGTCGAGGCCGTTGGTCGGCTCGTCGAGGAAGACCAGCTGCGGGTCGTGCACCAGGGCCTGGGCGAGCTTGACGCGCTGTTTCATGCCGGTGGAGTAGCCGCCTATGGGGCGGTAGCGCTCCTCGTACAGTCCGACATGGCGCAGCGTGTCCGCGGTGCGCTCGCGCGCGGCGGTGGGCGGCAGGCCGGACATGCGCGCCATGTGGACGACGAACTCGGTGGCCGAGACGTCGGGTGGCAGGCAGTCGTGTTCCGGCATGTAGCCGACGCGCTCGCGGATGGCGGCGCCCTTGGTGGCGACGTCGAGGCCGAGCACCTCGGCGCGGCCCTCCGTGGCGGGGGACAGACCCAGCAGGATCTTGATCAGTGTGGACTTGCCGGCTCCGTTGGCGCCGACGAGTCCGGTCACACCGGGTCCGACGTCCACGGAGAGCCGGTCAAGCGCGGTCACCCGGGGGAACCGCTTGCTCAGGCTTTCGGTCGCGATCACAGTCACGTCTTCAACGGTAGTGACCCGTGCCACGCGAGGCGTCAGACCCCAGAGCCGTTTCTGCCTCCGACTCGAGTATTACGGGAACCCTAGGGGTCAGGCCCTGCGGTCTGACGGCGCCGGGTGGAGGAGCGTCCACCCGGCACTATTGACGACCCGTCTAACAACTGCCACAGTCGCCCACGGCTACGCGGCGAGGAGCATTGGGCAGAGGAGAGGGGACACATGTGACGTCGCTGAACGGCGCACGGGAACGCCGGGTGCGCACCGGCGGGGTCGAGCTGTGCGTGGCCGAGCTGGGCGACCCACGGCAGCCGACGGTCGTCCTGGTGCACGGCTACCCGGACAGCAAGGAGGTCTGGGCCGAGGTGGCCGAACGCCTCGCCGGCCCCGGCCGGCTGCATGTCGTGCTGTACGACGTCCGCGGCCACGGCCGCTCCACCGCGCCGAGGCCGCTGCGGGGCGGGTTCACCCTGGAGAAACTCACCGACGACTTCCTCGCGGTCGCGGACGCCGTCAGCCCCGACCGCCCGGTGCACCTGGTCGGGCACGACTGGGGTTCGGTGCAGGCCTGGGAGTTCGTCACCGTCGAGCGCACCCGGGGCCGGATCGCCTCGTTCACCTCCATGTCCGGACCGTCACTCGACCACTTCGGCCACTGGATCCACGCGCGCCTCAAGCGCCCCACTCCGCGCCGCGTGGGCCAACTCCTCGGTCAGGGCGCCAAGTCCTGGTACGTGTACCTGCTGCACACCCCCGTGCTGCCGGAACTGGCCTGGCGCGGCCCGCTCGGCAGAAGCTGGCCGAAGGTCCTCCAGCGTGTCGAGAAAGTGCCCGGCGGCGGCTATCCGACGGCGTCCCTGCCCCGGGACGCCGCGCACGGAGCCTGGTTGTACCGGGACAATGTGCGCTCCCGCCTGCGCAGCCCGCGGACGGACGCCCACGCACACACTCCCGTGCAGCTCATCACTCCCGTGGAGGACGCGTTCCTGTCCGAGCGGCTGTACGACGACCTGGAGCAGTGGGTCCCTCGGCTGGTGCGCCGCACGCTCCCCGCCAAGCACTGGATCCCGCGCACCCGGCCCGACCAGTTGGCCGCCTGGATCACAGAGTTCGTGACCGCCACCGAGAGCGGACGACCGCAGACCGCCGCCACGGGGAAGTACGCCGACCGCTTCGCCGGGCAGCTCGTGCTGGTCACGGGAGCGGGCAGCGGCATCGGCCGGGCCACGGCGTTCGCGTTCGCGGAGGCCGGCGCGCGTGTGGTGGCCGTGGACCGGGACGCGGAAGCCGCAGCGCGCACCGCCGAGCTGGCCGGGCCGCTCGGCGCGTCGGCGGCGTGGTCGGAGACCGTGGACGTCTCCGACGGGCAGGCCATGGAGAAGCTGGCCGACAAGGTCGCCGCCGAGCACGGCGTGGTGGACGTCCTGGTGAACAACGCGGGCGTCGGACTGTCCGGCTCCTTCTTCGACCACACCGTGCAGGACTGGAAGAACGTCCTCGACGTCAATCTGTGGGGCGTGATCCACGGCTGCCGGCTGTTCGGCAGGCAGATGGCCGAGCGCGGTCAAGGCGGCCACATCATCAACGTCGCGTCCGCGGCCGCGTACCAGCCCTCCCGGGCGCTGCCCGCCTACAGCACCTCCAAGGCGGCGGTGCTGATGCTCAGCGAGTGCCTGCGCGCCGAGCTGGCCGGGCAGGGAATCGGCGTCACGGCGGTCTGTCCCGGCTTCGTCGACACGGCCATCACCTCGACCGCACGCTTCACGGGCGTCGACGCGGAGGAGGAGAGGCGCCTCCGACGGCGCGCCGCCCGGTTGTACGGACTGCGAGGCTATCCGCCGGAGAAGGTCGCCGAGGCGATCCTGCGCGCGGTCGTACGCGACGAGGCGATGGTGCCGGTGACCCCGGAGGCGCGCCTCTTCCACGCGATGTCGCGCTTCACTCCGCGTGCGCTGCGCAGGCTGGCACGGGTGCGGCCACGCTGGTGAGTGGGGCGGCCGTGCGGCCTCTCTGAGTGGCAGTCTGCGGCACAACGCCCTCGCGCGGCGGTCAGTTGTCCACAGAAGTGCCCGTTCGCTTGTGGACAACACGCCTTGGCTGTGGATCAAACCTGCGGAACGAAAAAGACCTGCGTGATGCTCGTCTCTCCCGGCACGCTGATGGCATGGACGAAAGACGCACCGTGAAGGTGTCGAAGTACCTCTCCAAGCACCTACGCCATCAGCCCGGGAGGATCGGGCTCACCCTGGACGAGAGCGGCTGGGTGGCCATCGATGCGCTGATCGCGGCGGCTGCCGCGCACGGCTTCCCCGTCACGCGCGAGGAACTGGACCAGGTGGTCGCCACCAACGACAAGCAGCGGTTCGCGATCGACGGCGACCGCATCCGCGCCAGCCAGGGGCACAGCATCGACGTCGATCTCGGGCTGCCCCCGGCGACTCCGCCGCCCTACCTCTACCACGGGACCGTGGCCCGCAATCTGGAGTCGATCCGCGCCGAGGGACTGCGGCCCATGAGCCGTCACGACGTTCATCTCTCGCCTGACCGGGAGACCGCGACCCGCGTCGGCGCCCGCCGAGGCCGCCCCGTCGTGCTCGCCGTCGACGCCTTGGCCATGCACCGGGACGGCCATGTCTTCCACGTCAGCGCCAACGGGGTGTGGCTGACCAAGGGCGTACCACCGCAATACCTTCGGTTTCCCTCGGGTCACTGATCCGGCTTGGGCATGATCGTCGCCATGGACCGCCATCCGCCCACCACCGGGGCCGCCGTCACCGCCTGTCGCGCCATCGCGGCCGCGTACACACGCGAGATCGAGGTGACCCACGACATCGGCGCCGACCAGACCTCCCGTCGCAGCGCCGTCGGCGTCGGGGTGACCAACGACCCGGACGGGTCGCTCCCGCACGAGGCCTTCATCGAGTTCAGCGGCCTGCCGCGGATCGCCGTGCGGCTCTCCCCGGAGGACGACGCGCTGATCTCCGTCGAGGGGGTCGAATTCCCCGACCTGCCTCGTGACGATGTTCCCGCTTCTATTCGCGCCGTGTTCGACGACCTGGCATACGTCACGGCGCGTCGGTTCCCGCCCGGTTACCGCATGGTCGTGCCCCTCCCGACGGAGACCGCACATACAAGGAGCGTATCCCCGTGATCGGCCTCACTCCGCGGCTGAACAGCCGCATACAGTGACCGTTTCACGTGAAACACGGGCGGACGCTTAGGCTCGCCTGCATGAGTCTGCGCTTGAGCACCGTGATCCTTCCCTACCGCCGCTGGCACGAGGGCGGCCGTTCGGCGTGGACCCGCGCCGAACAACTGGGCTTCCACACCGCCTACACCTACGACCACCTGTCCTGGCGCAGCTTCCGGGACGGCCCGTGGTTCGGTGCCGTGCCGACGCTGACCGCGGCCGCCGCCGTGACCGAACGGCTCCGTCTGGGCACCCTGGTCACCTCGCCGAACTTCCGGCACCCGGTCACCCTCGCCAAGGAACTGATCTCGCTCGACGACATCTCCGGCGGCCGGATCACCCTCGGCATCGGGGCGGGCGGTACCGGCTTCGACGCCACCACGCTCGGCCAGGAGCCCTGGACTCCCCGCGAGCGCGCCGATCGCTTCGCCGAGTTCGTCCTGCTGCTCGACCGGCTGCTGACCGAGGACGGCACGGAGGGCATGTCGTACGACGGCGACTTCTATTCGGCACACGAGGCCCGCAACATCCCCGGTTGCGTCCAGCGGCCCCGGCTGCCGTTCGCGGTGGCCGCCACCGGCCCACGCGGGCTGCGGCTGGCCGCCCGCTACGGTCAGGCGTGGGTGACCACGGGCGATCCGAAGCTCTACGAGAACGGCACGCCGGAGCAGTCCGTGCAGGCCCTCCGCGGCCAGGCCGAGAAGCTGGCCGATGCGTGTGCCGAGGTCGGCCGTGACGCCGCCGGCCTCGACAAGATCCTTCTGACCGGCTTCACCCCTGACCGGGGGCGCCCGCTGGAGTCCCTCGACGCCTTCGTCGACTTCGCCGGCCGCCACCAGGAGCTGGGGTTCACCGAGATCGTGATCCACTGGCCGATCCCCGACTCGGACTTCGCCGCGGAGGAGAAGGTGTTCGAACGGATCGCCATGGAAGCGCCCTCTCAGCTGACGTGACGCAGGCTACCCCTCAAATGTGCGCACTCCCGCACGGGCGTGCGGGCATATGCGGGACAATGACGCGGTGACCTCAGCGACTCGACAGCCCGAGCCCCCGGCCTCTCCCACGCTCTCGACCTCGCTCGAGTCGGGAGGTGCTCGCGTCGTCAAGCCACGGCTCATCGCCACCGACCTCGACGGAACCCTGCTGCGCGACGACAAGTCGGTGTCGCCCCGTACGGTCGCCGCCCTCGCCGCCGCCGAGGAGGCCGGCATCGAGGTCTTCTTCGTCACCGGCCGCCCGGCCCGCTGGATGGACGTCGTCAGCGACCATGTCCACGGCCATGGCCTGGCGATCTGCGGCAACGGGGCCGCCGTGGTCGACCTCCACGGCGGCCCCGGCACCCACCGTTTCGTGAAGATCCGGGACCTGGCGCGGGACAACGCGCTGGACGCCGTGCGGCTGGTGCGCGAGGCCACACCCGGCACGGTCTACGCGGTCGAGCAGACGTACGGCTTCTACCAGGAGCCGGACTATCCGAAGCTGCACATGGAGGTGCCGGACGCCCTCGCACCCGCCGAGGAGCTGCTCGCACCCGGTGGCGTCGCCGCCGGGCAGCCGGTCCTGAAGATCCTCGCCCACCACCCGACGCTGGACCCGGACGCCTTTCTCACCGTCGCGCGCCTCGCCGTCGGGGAGCGTGCCACCATCACCCGCTCCAGTCCCAGCGCCCTGCTGGAGATCAGCGGACCGGGCGTCTCCAAGGCCAGCACGCTGGCGCTGTGCTGCGCCGAGCGCGGCATCTCGCACGAGGAGGTCGTCGCCTTCGGCGACATGCCGAACGACATCGAGATGCTCACCTGGGCCGGCCGGTCCTACGCCATGGGCAACGCCCACCCCGACGCGATCGCCGCGGCGTCCGGTCGCACGGTCGCCAACAACGAGGACGGTGTCGCCGTCGTGATCGAGCGGCTGCTGGGGGAGCGGCGGTAGTTCTCCGGGGGCGCGCCGCTACCGCGCCCCCACCAGCAGCTCCGCCGCGGCCTCCCGCTCCGCCATCCGCCGCAGCGGCCCGGGGAGGGCCGCCAGTTCCGCGTACGGCCCCCGCTGGACCACACGACCCTCGTCGAGCACGATCACCTCGTCCACGGCCTCCAGTCCGGCCAGGCGGTGGGTGATGAGCACCGTCGTACGGCCCTCGGTGGCGGCCAGCAGATCGGCGGTGAGTGCGTCGGCGGTCTCCAGGTCCAGGTGCTCGGCGGGCTCGTCGAGCACCAGGACGGGAAAGTCGGCCAGCAGCGCCCGGGCCAGGGCCAGCCGCTGGCGCTGACCACCGGAGAGCCGCGTGCCGTGCTCGCCGACGAGTGTGTCGAGGCCGTCGGGCAGAGTGTCGGCCCAGTCCAGCAGCCGGGCCCGGGCCAGCGCATCACGCAACTCGGGCTCGGTGGCGTCCTTCTTCGCCAGCAGCAGGTTCTCCCGCACCGAGCTGTCGAACATGTGCGCGTCCTGGGCACACAGCCCGACGAGCCGTCGTACGTCGTCGCCGTCCAGCGCGCGGGCATCGATGCCGCCGAGGGTGTAGACGCCCGCCGTCGGGTCGAGGAACCGCAGCAGCACCTGTGCCAGCGTCGTCTTGCCGGATCCTGACGGCCCGACCACGGCCACCCTGCGACCCGTCTCCAGAGTCAGGTCCAGCCCGCTGAGTGCGTCCCGTCCCTGCCCCGCGTGCCGGGCTGTCAGGCCCCTGACGGTGAGTGGGAACGGCGATGCCGGCGACTGCCGGGGACGTTCGGGCTCCCGGACGGGCCCGGAGGCGTCCAGGACCTCGTGTACACGCTCCGCGCTGCGACGCACCCGCTGCCGGTACTGCACGGCGAGCGGCATGCCGAGCACCGCTTCGAAGACGGCCAGCGGGGTGAGCACGACGACGGCCATGGCCACCCCGTCCAGGCGCCCGCCGGCGACCGCCTGGACGCCGGCGAGGGCCGCGGCCGCGACGGTCAGCCCGCAGACCAGGGCGGTGAGCCCGTCGCCGAGCGCGGTGGCGGTGGCCGCGCGCGAGGCGATCCGGGTCAGCGCACCGTCGGCCCGTCGCGTCTCGGCGGCACGGGAAGGCAGGGCGCCGGCGACCGTCAGTTCGGCGGTCCCGGTCAGCAGGTCGGTCACACGGGTCGCGAGGACGCCGCGGGCCGGGGCCAGCCGCCGCTCGGCGCGCCGGGCCACGGCGCTGGTGACCAGCGGGACGCCGGCACCGGCCGCGAGCAGCCCGACGGCGAGCACGGCACCGGCCTCGGGCAGCAGCCAGGAGGTGAAGGCGACGGAGGCCGTGGACACCGCCAGCGCCGCACCGGCCGGCAGCAGCCAGCGCAGCCAGTAGTCCTGCAACGCGTCCACATCGGCGACGAGCCGCGTCAGCAGATCGCCCCGGTGCAGACCGCGCAGTCCCGCGGGCGCCAACCGCTCCAGGCGCCGGTAGACGGCCACTCGTGTGTCCGCGAGCATGCGCAGCACCGCGTCGTGCGACACCAGTCGTTCCGCGTACCGGAACACCGCCCGGCCGATACCGAAGGCCCGTGTCGCCGTGACCGCCACCATCAGGTAGAGCACGGGGGGATGCTGCGACGCCCGGGAGATCAGCCAGCCGGATGTGGCCATGAGCCCGACGGCACTGCCGAGGGCGAGGCTGCCGAGGACCAGAGCGAGGGCGAGGTGGCCGCTCCGGGGCCCGGACATCGCCCGGACCCGGGTGAGGACAGCACCCTTCGCCGCCAAGGTCGCGTCCCCGGGCCCGTCTTCCGGTACGGCAGCACTGCTCCGCACCGTCTCGACCATGGGTTCCGGACGACTCGCGGGTACCGGCGCCATGGGCGCCGGGCCGTTCCTCCGGTTGCCGTCCAGTCGCACCACCCGGTCAGCGACGCCCAGCAGCGCCGGCCGGTGGACGACGAGCAGCACCGTCCGCCCGGCCGCGAGCCGCCGCACCGCCGTCACGACCTCGGCCTCGGTCGCTCCGTCCAGCGCGGCCGTCGGCTCGTCCAGCAGCAGGACCGGCCGGTCGGCGAGGAAGGCCCGTGCCAGCGCCAACCGCTGCCGCTGACCGGCGGAGAGCCCGGTGCCGTCCTCACCGAGCACCGTCCGCGTCCCGTCCGGCAGCGCGTCGACGAACTCCAGGGCCCCGGCGTCGGCCAACGCCCTGCGTACGGCCGTCTCGTCCGCGTCGGGCCGTGCCAGCCGTACGTTCTCGGCGATCGTCCCGGCATACAGGTGGGGCCGCTGAGGCACCCAGGCGATGCGGGCACGCCACTGTTCCAGATTCAGGTCGGCGAGATCGGCTCCTCCGACGCGCACCCGGCCCTCGGTGGGCCGGACGAAGCCCAGCAGAAGGTTCAGCAGGGTCGACTTGCCGGCGCCGCTCGGCCCGACGAGAGCGACCGTCTCCCCCGGCCGCACGGTGAAGGACACCTCGGCCACGGCGTCCACGCTCCGTCCGGGGTAGCGGACGCGCACGCCCTCGAAAGTCAGCGCATCGGAGGTGACGGCCGCCGTACCGGACTCCGGCAGGGGTGTCTCCAGCACGGCGAAGATCTCCTCCGCGGCCGCCAGTCCCTCCGCCGCCGCGTGGTACTGGGCGCCGACCTGGCGTAGCGGCAGGTAGGCCTCCGGCGCGAGGACGAGGATGACCAGGCCGGTGTACAGGTCCATGTTGCCGTTGACCAGCCGCATGCCGATCGACACGGCGACCAGAGCCACTGACAGAGTGGCCAGCAGCTCCAGTGCGAAGGAGGAGAGGAAGGCGAGCCGCAGGGTGCGCAGCGTCGCGCGCCGGTACTCGCCCGTGATGCGCCGGATCGAGTCCGCCTGCGCCTTGGCCCGGCCGAAGACCTTCAGGGTCGGCAGTCCCGCGACCACGTCCAGGAAGTGCCCGGAGAGTCGGGACAGCAGCCGCCACTGGCGGTCCATGCGGGACTGCGTGGCCCAGCCGATCAGCATCATGAAGACCGGGATGAGCGGAAGGGTGCCGACGATGATGGCCGCCGACACCCAGTCCTCGGTGACGATCCTCGCCAGCACTGCCACGGGGACGACCACCGCGAGCCCCAACTGCGGCAGATAGCGGGAGAAGTAGTCGTCCAAGGCGTCGACACCACGCGTCGCCAACGCCACCAGCGAGCCGGTCCGCTGCCCGCTGAGCCATCCCGGACCAAGCGCCGCCGCGCGCTCCAGCAACCGGTCGCGCAGTTCGGACTTCACCGCCGCACTCGCCCGGTGCGCGGCGAGCTCGGTGAGCCAGGAGACCAAGGCCCGGCCGCAGGCGACCGTCACCAACAGCAGCAGCGGAGTGCGGAGTTCACCGGCCGCCATTCCGTGCTGGAAGGCACCGACCACCACCTCGGCGACAAGCATGGCCTGAGCGATGACGAGGCCCGCACCGAGAGCCCCCAGGCCGAGAACGGCCATCAGAAAGAGCCGGGTGGCCCGCGCGTAGCGGAGAAGTCGCGGATCGATCGGTTTCACGTGGAGCATGCCCTTCGGCCCAGTGGGGTGTGTTTCACGTGAAACACACCCCGGTCGGACTCAGTGCGCGGGTTCGGCGATGTGGTGCGTGCCGATCCGCTTGCGGAACACCCAGTAGGTCCACCCCTGGTAGAGCAGGACGAGCGGTGTGGCGATCCCTGCGCACCAGGTCATGATCTTCAGGGTGTAGGGGCTGGACGAGGCGTTGGTGACCGTCAGGCTCCAGTCCGCGTCCAGCGTGGACGGCATGACGTTCGGGAAGAGCGACAGGAAGAGCATGGCCACGGCGGCCACGATGGTGAGACCGGACAGGGCGAACGACCATCCCTCCCGCCCGAGCTGATTGACCACCAGTGCGGTGACCAGGGCCACCACTGCCACGACCAGCGCCACCAGGCTCCGGGCGTTGCCCGAGTGGGCCTGCGTCCACAGGAGAAAGACCAGAGCCGCGACGGCCGTCAGAAGGCCCAGACGCAGGGCCAGCCTGCGCGCCCGTTCCCGGATGTCACCGACGGTCTTCAGCGCCGTGAACACCGCACCGTGGAAGGTGAACAGTGTCAGGGTCACCAGACCGCCGAGGAGCGCATACGGGTTGAGCAGGTCCCCGACGCCACCGACGTATTCGAGGTTCCTGTCGATCGGTACCCCGTGCACGATGTTGCCGAATGCCACGCCCCACAGGAAGGCGGGGATCAGCGAGCACCAGAAGATGGCGGTCTCCCAGTTGCGCTGCCAGTTCTCCTCGGGCCGCTTGGCCCGGTACTCGAAGGCGACACCCCGCACGATCAGGCAGACCAGGATGACCAGGAGCGGCAGGTAGAAGCCAGAGAAGAGCGTGGCGTACCACTCGGGGAACGCGGCGAAGGTGGCCCCGCCCGCGGTGATCAGCCACACCTCGTTGCCGTCCCAGACAGGGCCGATGGTGTTGATCAGAACACGCTTCTCGGCCCGGTTCCGGGCGAGCAGCTTGGTGAGGACGCCGACCCCGAAGTCGAAGCCCTCCAGGAAGAAGTAGCCGGTCCACAGGACGGCGATGAGGACGAACCAGACGTCGTGCAGTTCCATGACTGTGCCTCCCTCGGCCTAGTACGAGAAGGCCATCGGCTTGTCGGCGTCACGGACTTCGCCGCCGATCTTCGTGGGCGGGTTGAGGTCGGCCTCCGTGAGCTCCGGCGGGCCGGCCTTGACGTACTTCGCGAGCAGCTTCACCTCGACGACGGCGAGGATGGCGTAGAGCAGCGTGAAGACGGTCATGGAGGTGATGACCTCGCCCTGGGAGACGCCGGGGGAGACTGCCTGTCGGGTCTGGAGCACGCCGTAGACGGCCCAGGGCTGGCGGCCCATCTCGGTGAAGATCCAGCCCCAGGAGTTGGCGATCAGGGGGAACGCGAGTGTCCAGATCGCGATCCGCCAGTACCACGTCGTCAGCTGCGGGCCGAGTGCCTTGTTCTTGAACAGGACCAGGTGCGGCACCTCGTCCTCGCCGACCCGCAGATGCCGCGGCAGCAGGAACTTCTTGCGGGTGAGCCAGAGCCCGGCCAGGCCGATGGAGAAGGACGTCATCCCGAATCCGATCATCCACCGGAAGCCCCAGAAGGTGACGGGGATGTTGGGCCGGTAGTCGCCGGGACCGAACTGTTGCTGCTCGGCCTTGTTGACGTCGTTGATGCCGGGGACGTAGGAGCTGAAGCTGTCGTCGGCCAGGAAGGACAGCAGGCCGGGTATCTCGATCGCGACCGAGTTGTGGCCCTTCTCCACGTCGCCGTAGGCGAAGACCGAGAACGGGGCCGGCTTCTGTCCGTCCCAGAGCGCCTCGGCGGCGGCCATCTTCATCGGCTGCTGCTTGAACATGACCTTGCCGAGGGTGTCACCGCTGACGGCGGTGAGCAGGCCGGCGATGGTGACGGTGACCAGGCCGAGCCGCAGCGAGGTCTTCATCGTGCTCACGTGCTTCTTGCGCAGCAGGTGGTAGGAGGCGATGCCGACCATGAAGGCGCCACCGGTGAGGAAGGCGGCCGAGAGGGTGTGGAAGGCCTGGCTGAGTGCGGTGTTCTGGGTCAGGACGGCCCAGAAGTCGGTGAGTTCGGCACGGCCCCTGGCCTTGTCGATCCGGTAGCCGACGGGATGCTGCATCCACGAGTTGGCCGCGAGGATGAAGTACGCCGAGAGGATCGTGCCGAGGGAGACCATCCAGATGCACGCCAGATGGATCTTCTTGGGCAGCTTGTCCCAGCCGAAGATCCACAGGCCGATGAAGGTCGACTCGAAGAAGAACGCGATCAGTGCCTCGAAGGCGAGCGGGGCACCGAAGATGTCGCCGACGAAGCGGGAGTAGTCCGACCAGTTCATGCCGAACTGGAACTCCTGCACGATGCCGGTGACCACACCCATGGCGATGTTGATCAGGAAGAGCTTGCCCCAGAACTTGGTCGCCCTGAGGTACTTCTCCTTCTCCGTGCGCACCCAGGCGGTCTGCAGCCCGGCCGTCAGGGCGGCCAGGGAGATCGTCAGGGGAACGAACAGGAAGTGGTAGACGGTCGTGATGCCGAACTGCCAGCGCGCCAGTGTCTCCGGCGCCAAAGCCAGGTTCACGTCGTCACTCTCCTTACGTCGCCGTGGTCGAGGCGACGGTTTGCCCCGATATGTCCCACACAACAGGGCAGTAATCGGACTCGCTTGTGAACGCGTTCACATTCACAAGCAATTATGACGCACAGGTTTTCGGTGCGGAACCCGGGGGGTCCCTGTTCTCCGTCACGTCAAGACCTGGGCAAGAAATTCAACAAGTTGTTGAACGACATCTCATGCGGATGCAGATCTCCCGGCCCGCGGGACACCTCACCGCGACCCGTGTTCCACGTGAAACAGACGCCCAGCAGGTCGTCGGCCCAGGCACGGTCGCCTTCTGGACCGACGGTGATGTCGCCGGCCCTTCCCTACGGGCGCCCGCGCCCATCCCACCAGGCCGGAGTCTCCCCCGAAGGAGTTCGGGGGAGGGCGCCCACCTCATGAGCCCATGCAACGTCCTCAGCAGGATCGACGGCGGCCCCCGCCTTCCGACGACCGTGTGTGCTGGCGACCCGGTATGCGTGGAACCTCTCGAGGGCTACCAGCGGCGATCGGAAAGACCGCGCCGGCCGCTCAGGCCTCCCTGCGGAAGGCTTCCGCGGTCTTCAGGAAGATGTCATTCGCCTCGGTCTCCCCGACGGTCACGCGCACACCCTCGCCCACGAACGGCCGGACGACCACGCCGGCGTGCTCGCAGGCCTCGGCGAAGGCCATCGTCCGGTCCCCCAGCCGCAGCCACACGAAGTTCGCCTGCGTCTCGGGCACCGTCCAGCCCTGCGCACGCAACGCGTCGACCACGCGTGTACGTTCGCACACCAGCGAGCCGACCCGGCCGAGCAGCTCGTCCTCGGCACGCAGCGAGGCGACGGCCGCGTCCTGGGCCAGCTGGCTCACTCCGAACGGCACCGCCGTCTTGCGCAGCGCCGCCGCCACCGGTTCATGGGCGATCGCGAAACCCACCCGCAGCCCGGCCAGGCCATAGGCCTTGGAGAAGGTGCGCAACACACAGACGTTGGGCCGCTCCCGGTACAGCGACACACCGTCCGGCACCTCGGCGTCGCGGATGAACTCGCGGTAAGCCTCGTCGAGCACCACCAGGACATCGCTGGGCACCCGGTCGAGGAAGCGTTCCAGCTCGGCCCGTCGCACCACCGTGCCGGTCGGGTTGTTGGGGTTGCAGACGAAGATCAGTCGGGTGCGGTCGGTGATCGCGTCCGCCATCGCGTCCAGGTCGTGCACATCGCCCGGCGTCAGCGGGACCTGCACCGAGGTCGCCCCGCTGATCTGCGTGATGATCGGATAGGCCTCGAAGGAACGCCAGGCGTAGATGACCTCGTCGCCGGGGCCACTGGTGGCCTGGAGCAGCTGCTGGGCGACGCCGACGGAGCCGGTGCCGGTGGCCACGTGGGCGGCCGGCACCCCGAAACGCTCGGCCAGCTCCTCGGTCAGGGCGGTGCACGCCATGTCCGGGTACCGGTTGAAGGAGCAGGCGGCAGCCGTCACGGTCTCCATGACCCCGGGCAGCGGCGGGTACGGGTTCTCGTTGGAGGACAGCTTGTAGGCCGCCGGGCCGCCGGCCGCGGCGGGCTTGCCCGGCTTGTAGGTGGGGATACCCTCCAGCTCGGCGCGCAGCTTCGGGCTCGTCTCGCTCACCGCAGTCCTCCTCGTGACCACACCGGCTTTCAATACTGCACACCTTATGAGGATTGGGCGCCCGTGCGAATGGGCGGGGCCCGATCGCTCCCGCCCGGCCGCCGACCTGGCCTCTCACCCCGCCTCAGCAGCGTCGGGGGTCACCATCGTACGAATATGTACGGATACGAGGGGCGCGTCGCACATATATCTACGCGCCGGTGGCTCGCGCCGTGGCGCGCATCCCTCGTGAAGGTGAGTTGAGACCTCTTCGAGACCTCGAAGGCACGCCAGGTGCACGCGCGCCACCGCGTCATCTCCTGACACCTCACCTGCTAACTTACTTGTTTTCTAAGGTAGTTGGACCGAAATGACCATGCAGAAACGTGCCTGTCAATGCGCGCATATGCGTCCGCACTACCCCACCCCATGAGCCCTACTATCGGCTCGCCATGACAGCAGCAGGGAAGCACCAGGTGAGCCGCGCGGAAACCTCACGTCGAGGCAGTCGGCCGGGCCGGGCGGGCATCAGAGACGTGGCCGCCGCCGCCGGAGTCTCCATCACGACCGTCTCCGACGCCCTCAACGGCAAGGGCCGGCTCCCGGACGCCACCCGGCGCCATGTCCGCGAGGTGGCCGACCGGCTGGGATACCGCCCCTCGGCCGCAGCCCGCACCCTTCGTACCGGCAAGTCGGGCCTCATCGGCCTGACCGTGACGACGTACGGGGATGAACCTTTCACCTTCACCGAGTTCGCGTACTTCGCCGAGATGGCCCGCGCCGCCACCTCCGCCGCGCTCGCCCGCGGCTACGCCCTCGTCATCCTCCCCGCGACCTCACGCCACGACGTGTGGTCGAACGTCGCCCTGGACGGCACGGTCGTCATCGACCCCTCCGACCAGGATCCGGTCGTCAGCGAACTGGTCCGCCAGGGCTTACCGGTGGTCAGCGACGGCCGCCCGGCCGGTTCGCTCCCCGTCACCGCCTGGGTCGACAACGACCACGAGGCCGCCGTGCTGGACATCCTCGACCACCTCGCCGAGGCCGGTGCCCGCCGTATCGGCCTGCTCACCGGCACCACCACGGACACCTACACCCACCTGTCGACCACCGCCTACCTGCACTGGTGCGAACGCGTCGGCCAGGACCCGGTGTACGAGGCCTATCCCGCCCACGATCCCTGCGCGGGCGCCGTCGCCGCCGACCGGCTGCTCGCCCGCCCCGATCGGCCGGACGCCGTCTACGGGCTGTTCGACCCGAACGGCACCGACCTGCTCGCCGCCGCCCGCCGCTACGGCCTGCGCGTGCCCGACGACCTGCTGCTGGTCTGCTGCAGCGAGTCCACGGTGTACGCCAACACCGAGCCGCCCATCACAACGCTCTCCCTCAAGCCGCGCCGCATCGGCACGGCGGTGGTGCAACTGCTCATCGACGCCATCGAGGGACTGGAGTCCGACCACCCGGTCGAGCAGGTCATACCGACCGAGCTGATCGTGCGCACCTCGTCCCAGCGGCGCCCGCCGCGCACGACCGTCAGCCCGCCACGCACACCGGAAGGGCACTGAGAACCCGGGGCACCGGGGACAGCCGGTCGCGGGAGCGCCGAAGACGGCCCAATCGGGGCGAAAGCCGCGGTGAACCTGAGTCCTGTTCCGATTCACCACCCCTGGGTCATCACATGGCGCGATCCGCATTCCTATGATGGGCCCACGACACCGCGGGCCGCTGCGACCAGGCAGTCCGAAGCGGTGCAGATGCGGCGCGATGGTGGAGGGGTCGATGACTCAGGGGGCCGGTCAGGGACCCGAAGTGGAGCGGACGGCGACGCTGCGCGACTTCCGGGTACCCGCGTACGTGAACGAGACCGGCCCGTACGCCCACGACACCCACCCCGCGGAGCCCCTCCGGCCGACCGAGGACGGCTACCCGGACGCGTACACGCCCACCCAGCGCGACCTTCCCGTCATCAACCGCGGCGACACACTCCAGGTGACCGTGGACCCGGCTCCCGCCCCGGCCCCCCAGCCCGCGACCGGGCCCGGCCCGCTGTACGTCGTCGGTGACGTGCACGGCTATCTCGACCAGTTGATCGCCGCCCTGCAGGAACAGGGCCTCGTCGACTCCGCCGGCCAGTGGTGTGCCGGCGCCGCGCGGCTGTGGTTCCTCGGCGACTTCACCGACCGCGGCCCGGACGGCATCGGCGTCATCGACCTCGTGATGCGGCTGTCCGCCGAGGCAGCCGCGGCCGGCGGCTACTGCAAGGCCCTCATGGGCAACCACGAACTGCTGCTGCTGGGCGCCAGGCGGTTCGGGGACACACCCGTCAACTCCGGGGCGGGCACCGCCACCTTCCAGGCCGCCTGGCTGCTCAACGGCGGCCAGAAGTCCGACATGGACCGCCTCCAGGACCACCACCTGCAGTGGATGGCCCGCCTCGACGCCATCGAGGAGGTCGACGGCTACCTGCTCGTGCACTCCGACACCACCGCCTACCTCGACTACGGCGACTCGATCGAAGAGGTCAACGACACCGTCCACGAGACGCTCACCCGCAACGACGCGGACGAGTGCTGGGACCTGTTCCGCAAGTTCACCAAACGCTTCTCCTTCCGCGACGAGGGGGGCGCCGACGCCGTACGCTCCCTCCTCGATACGTACGGCGGCACCCGCATCGTTCACGGCCACAGCCCCATCCCCTACCTGCTGGGCCACGTCGGCTCCGAGGACGGTGACGACGCCGCGGGCCCCGTGGTCGAGGGACCGCACGTCTACGCCGACGGACTGGCCATCGCGATGGACGGCGGCGTGACCATGGCCGGAAAACTGCTGGTCCGGCAACTGCCGCTCGACTCCTGACCGTTCACCGTACGGGCGTCCCCACCGCCGCCCCGGGCACGGCCGGCCGCCCGACGGCAAGCAATTTGTGAAAACCCCCTGTCACCGCGTGCCCGCACGGCTCTACCATCGGCCTATCCGTAGCAGGCTCCCCTCCGTTTCTGCCCGACGGCTCGCCGCCATGCGAGCCCCAAGCCCTACGGAGCATCGGGGGATGCACATGAACAGCGTTCCGCAGCACCTGTTGAGCGAGGACCGCCAGGAATACGAGCGGATCCTCGATGAGGCGCTGCGCTCCGCCCCACACCGCCCGGAACTGGCCGCGCTCGGCGGGCGGCTCAACACCGAACAACTGCGCACCATGGCGCTGAGCGCCACCGCTCTGATCACCACGGCCGCCGCCGCCGAGTACCACCACTACGTGAAGATCCGCGAGGAACTGCGCAGGCCCGCACCGTCCACCCCGTCGTCCGCCGGCGAGACCGAGTCCGGCGGGGCCGCGACCGGGCTCGCCGCCACCGTGGGCGAGGTCGCCGAGACCACCGGCGCGGGCGCGGCCGCCGTCGTCGCGGTCCTCGCTCCCGTGCTCGCCGGAGTCGCGGCGGCCCTCTTCCTGCTCGTCGGCTACATCCTGGAGATGCTGGACCCGGCCCCCGCCTTCGCCCGGACCATGGTCACGGCGGGCTGGGTGTTCGGCGCCGTGACCGCGGCCTCGATCGTCGTCGCGGGCACCGGACTGCTCCTCACCGCCCTGCGTAACCGCCCGTCGCCCGAGACGGGACCGTACGGCGAACTGAGCGCGGAACTCGCCCAGGCCAGGCAGGCCTGGCGTGACGCCCTGCTGGAACGCGGCATCCTGCCCTTCCTGCGCGACGCGCTCGCCGCCTCCGGCCCGAACGCACACCGTACGGACCCGTCGGCACCGGGCGGCCGCATCCCACAACTCGGCTACGACCGCCCCGGTTTCAGCAGCCCCGACGACGGCGTCCCGAGTTCCCGCCCGAGCTTCTCCAGCCCGGACTTCACCAGCCCTGACTTCGGAGGACCCGAGCACCAGCCGGAGTGACCAGCATCCGGAGCCGCACCGGCCGACTCCCGTACGGGCAGGTGGCCACGGCACCGGCTGGTCCGGGCCGCACAAGCGAGTGCCCGGACCAGTGCGACCCCCGTCGCGCTCCGCCGCGCTCAGTCCGCGATCGGCAGATACACGCGGTTCCCCGCGGCCGCGAACTCCTTCGACTTCTGAGCCATACCCTCCTCGATCTCGCTCCGGCTGCTGCCGTGCTCACGACGGATGTCCTGCGAGATCTTCATCGAACAGAACTTCGGGCCGCACATCGAGCAGAAGTGGGCCGTCTTGGCGGGTTCCGCCGGGAGTGTCTCGTCGTGGAACTCCCGTGCCGTGTCCGGGTCGAGGGCGAGGTTGAACTGATCCTCCCACCGGAACTCGAAGCGGGCGTCGGACAGGGCGTCGTCCCATTCCTGGGCGCCGGGGTGTCCCTTGGCTAGGTCGGCAGCGTGCGCGGCGATCTTGTAGGTGATGACGCCGGTCTTGACGTCATCGCGGTTGGGCAGGCCCAAGTGCTCCTTGGGCGTGACATAGCAGAGCATGGCGGTGCCCCACCAGGCGATCATCGCGGCGCCGATGCCGGAGGTGATGTGGTCGTACGCCGGAGCGACGTCCGTCGTCAGCGGGCCGAGCGTATAGAACGGAGCTTCATCGCAGATCTCCTGCTGAAGGTCGATGTTCTCCTTGATCTTGTGCATCGGGACGTGTCCCGGGCCCTCGATCATCGTCTGTACGTGGAAACGCCTGGCGACGCGGTTGAGTTCCCCGAGCGTGCGCAACTCCGCGAACTGCGCCTCGTCGTTGGCGTCCGCGATCGAGCCCGGCCTGAGTCCGTCACCGAGGGAGTACGTGACGTCGTAGGCGGCGAGGATCTCGCAGAGCTCCTCGAAGTGCTCGTAGAGGAACGACTCCTTGTGGTGCGCGAGGCACCAGGCCGCCATGATCGAGCCACCACGAGAGACGATGCCGGTCTTGCGGTTCGCGGTCAGTGGCACATACGCCAGGCGCACGCCGGCGTGGACCGTCATATAGTCCACACCCTGTTCGGCCTGCTCGATGACCGTGTCCTTGTAGATCTCCCAGGTCAGCTCCTCGGCCTTGCCGTCCACCTTCTCCAGAGCCTGGTAGAGCGGCACTGTGCCGATGGGAACGGGGGAGTTGCGGAGCACCCACTCACGGGTGGTGTGGATGTTGCGGCCGGTGGAGAGGTCCATGACCGTGTCGGCGCCCCAGCGGGTCGCCCAGGTCATCTTCTCGACCTCCTCCTCGATCGAGGAGGTGACCGCCGAGTTGCCGATGTTGGCGTTGACCTTCACCAGGAACCGCTTGCCGATGATCATAGGCTCGATCTCCGGGTGGTTGACGTTGGCCGGCAGTACCGCGCGGCCCGCCGCGACTTCCTCGCGGACGACCTCGGGCGACACGTTCTCCCGGAGTGCCACGAACTCCATCTCCGGAGTGATCTCTCCGCGGTGCGCGTACGCGAGTTGCGTCACCGCCTGCCCAGCACGCCCGCGGCGCGGCTGGCGCGGCCGGCCCGGGAACACCGCGTCGAGGTTGCGCAGGCCCCCGCGCGGCGAAGTGTGCTTGATCCCGTCGTCCTCGGGGCGTACCGGACGGCCCGCGTACTCCTCGGTGTCGCCGCGGGTGATGATCCAGTTCTCCCGCAACGGTGACAGACCCCTGCGGACATCGGTGTCGACGAGCGGATCGGTGTACGGGCCCGAAGTGTCGTACAGCGTCACCGACTGCCCGTTGGTGAGATGCACCTGACGGACCGGCACCCGCAGGTCGGGGCGTGAACCCTCGACGTGCGCCTTGTGCCAGCCGATGGACTTTCCGGCCTCCTGGGACTTTTCGTCCTGAGTAGAGGCAGGCGTGCGTGCGTCCTTGTTGGTCATGAGACCTACTCCCTACGCCGGCATTACCCGGTAACAGGTTCGGCGGTCGACGCAGCGGTTCTCGTCTGCCGACGTTTCATGTGAAACATCGCTCGTTCCACGTGAAACGTCGCTATGACGAAGGTCAGCGCCCTCTCAGCCCGGTGCTCCGAGCTCCCGCGTGTGCAAAGGTGCCTCCACGCTAGCGTCATTCGTGGCGCGGTGAACAGTGGGCCCCTGCCGTTCTTGCAATGATCTGGCGGTGACCACGACGCAGCAGTCCCCTCACGGGTCTCCTCCCGGGCACGGCGGCGGACTCGGGCACGCGCACAGCCACAGCCATGGACCGGCGACTCCCGTCTCCCAGCACCTCCGCAAGGTCATCGCGGCCATCCTGATCCCGTTCGCCGCCGCGGTCGTGGTCGGGTTGGTGGTGCTCTGGCCCGGCAGCTCACCGTCGCACCAGCGCACCGGTGTGGGCTTCGACCGGCAGACCCAGCAAGCCACGGTCACCAAGGTGATGGCAGTGAGCTGTACGTCGTTGAACGCCTCCGGGAACACGCCGACCGGCGACACGTCGACGGCCGAGGGGCTCTCTGCGCGAGCCCAGACGGCCGGCACCTGCAAGAAGGCCACGGTCCGTGTCGACACTGGCCACGACAAGGGGCGTACCTTCACCGAGATCGTGCAACCTGACCAGTCACGGCAGTTGCACCACGGCGAAAAGATCGTGGTCGCCTACGAGCCCTCCGCGCCGGAGGAGTTGCAGTACTCGATCACCGACGTCGACCGGCACTTCCCGATGGCGCTGCTGGCCGGTGTCTTCGCGCTCGCCGTCGTGGTGGTGGGGCGGATGCGTGGCGTCATGGCGCTGATCGCGCTGGCTGTCAGCTTCCTGGTACTGAACCTGTTCATCCTTCCCGCGATCCTCCAGGGTTCGAACCCGCTGCTCGTGGCCGTGGTGGGGTCGAGCGCCATCATGCTGACCGCCCTCTACATGTGCCATGGCCTGTCCGCCCGCACATCGGTGGCAGTGCTCGGCACGCTGATCTCGCTGGTGCTGATCGGCGTCCTGGGCTCACTGTTCATCGGCTGGGCCGCGCTCACCGGCAACACCGACGACAACACCGAGCTCATCCATGGCCTGTTCCCGTCGATCGACATGAGCGGTCTGCTGCTCGCCGGGGTCATCATCGGCTCGCTCGGTGTCCTCGACGACGTGACCGTGACGCAGACGTCCGCGGTCTGGGAGCTGTACGAGGCCAATCCGGCGATGGGCTGGCGGGGGCTGTACCGCGCGGGTATCCGTATCGGCCGCGACCACATCGCGTCCGTCGTCAACACCCTTGTCCTGGCCTATGCGGGCGCGGCGCTGCCGCTGCTGCTGCTCTTCTCCATCGCGCAGCGCAGTGTAGGGGACGTCGCCAACAGTGAGCTGGTCGCGGAGGAGATCGTCCGTACGCTGGTGGGCTCGATCGGCCTGGTCGCCTCGGTGCCGGTCACCACTGCCCTGGCGGCCCTCGTGGTCTCGGCCGACCGGACGGGTCACGGGCCGATGCGCGGGCGCGCGACGCCCCACGTGCCGGCTCCCGAGCGCGGCGGCAGGGGAAGACGTCGCAAGCGGTGACCCCGGGACACCGGATTTTCCCCGGTTCCATGTGACCGGCGTACGCGGTGAAGCGTTACGCCACCGCACACGCCCTGCCGCCGAAACGCTTCAGCCCGCGCTCTGTTCCTCGGCCAGAATGCGCCCCAGGGCCTCGTCGAGGTGCGCGTCGAAGTCGGCCAGGGCGCCCTCCTGGCCCAGTGGTACCAGCTTGTCCGTGCGGTCCAGGAACGCCACGAGAGGCGCCGTGGAGGAACGGAACAGTGCCCGGTCACTGCCGACCTGAAGTCGGATCAGGACCTCGCTGAGCGAGTCCGCGTCCGCGGGCGAGATTCGGACGTCGCCGTCCCCGCACGGTGTGCCCACCCCGTCGATCAGCAGCTCGCGTCCGAAGGCCCAGGTCACAGGGGCGTCTCCGGGCAAGTGGAACGTCAGCCGTACGGCGTAGGGATCACAGGTCTCGTACCGCAGCTCCACCGGGATGCGGAAGGAGAGCTCCTCGGACACGAGAAAGCTCATCATGACCTCTGCCTGTACGGACTCGCGCATCGCTACCCCGTCATCTGCCGTCGACTGGCCGGGAATCGTCCCCGTGACACTGGTGGCATCTTGCTGAACGTACACGACAGATCACAAGGAGTGAGTTTTCAGATACTGATAGCGAGTGCGAGGGCTCCGGCACACCGTTCCACCTCGTGCTGCAGTTGCAGCGCCGCGGGCATCAGCCGGTCGTCCTGGTGGGCGGGAAGCGACAGGGCGATGGTCACCGCCGTCGCGCCCACCGTGATGGGAACGGCCGCGCAGACCGTCCCCAGGGCGTACTCCTGCCGCTCCGTCACCGGCCGCATCCTGCGCATCCGTTCCAGCCGCCGCAGGAAGCTGTGATTGTCACGGACCGTGTACGGAGTGACGGATCGCACGGGATAGCGGTCGAGGTGGTCGCGGCGGGCGCCGTCGTCGAGCTGGGACAGCAGGCACTGGCCGACGGCGTGCGCATGCCCGGTCTCCCGGAAGTCGGCCCACTCCTCGACCGCCGGATTGGCCGGGGTGTCGGAGACGCACATGACGTCGATCTCGCCATCACGGTACATCGCGTAGTACAAAGGCGCACCGATCAGATCACGCCATTGTGCAAGCGTCTCGACGATCGTGGTGCGACGTTTCTGCGCCGCTCCGCTGCTGCTCAGCTGCTCGGCCGCGTCCCCCAGGAAGAACAGCCCCCGGTCGCGGTGCAGGTAGCCCTCATGGACCAGGGTGCGCAACAGGTGGTAGGCGGTGGGAAGGGCGAGGCCGGTCTCACGCGCCAGCTGTTTGGCCGGAGCCCCGTACTCATGGCGTGCGACGGTTTCCAGCAGCCGCATCGCGCGCTGCACCGATCCGATGAGGGTCTGCTGCGGCTGAGCGGTCTGCTGCTCCAGCGTCGTTCCGGCATAGGGCTGTCCCACCGGTGGCGCGGAACGCGGCTGTGCGGGAAGCCCCGTGGAACGGGAGGGCGTCCGGGGGCCGGGCGGCGCGTGCGGTCCTGCGGGTGCGGTGTCAACCGTGGCCAAGGGTCACTCCCGTAGCACGAGGAGGCAGCCCGTGCGGGGAGACACGGGTGGGGAAACGCTGCCCGCGGGGGTTCTGCCCCCACGTCGATGTCCGGACCCTATCCGCCCGCCACCGCTTGCGGACGGCCTGTGCGGGAAACTTCCCCCCCGCGAGGGAACCGGCGATGAGTGTTACCGATCACCGGTGTCCCCGCGTACTCACCAGTCGCCGCGCGAGGAGGACCCCGCCATGAACTTCCGCACGATGTAGATCAGGCCGCCGACCAGGGCGACGAAGACCAGCAGCTTGAACAGCAGGCCGATCACGAAGCCCACCACGCTCGCTATCAGGCCGCCGAAGACGACCAGGGCGATGACCGGCACCGCGATCCACTTCACCCACCACGGCAGACCCGCGAAGATCTCTCGCATTGCCCTCGTCCTTACCTCTCCGCCGGCCAAGCGCCGGTGTCCGTCGGTGCCCCGCACCCCACGGTGCCGGGCACTGCCGATGTCCTGTACTCGATGCTATGGCCGTCAGCGGCTCCGGCGGGGGCTTCGCACCCTTGTCATCCCCTGACCGTCCCCCTAGGGAACCCTGAGACGGGGCCTCAGGCTTCCGGCGGAGAAAAGACCACCAGGACCCGCAGATCCTCGCTGATGTGATGGAACTTGTGGACCGTCCCGGCCGGTACGTACACCACGCTGCCCCGGGCCACCTCGGTCGTCTCCAGGCCGACCGTGATCGAGGCGCGGCCGCTGACGACGAAGTACACCTCGTCCTGGTGGTGCGGCTTCTGCGGGTCGTGCTCGCCCGCGTTCAGCGCGTACAGGCCGACCGACATGTTCCGTTCTCGCAGGAACTGGAGATATGCACCCTCGTTGGCGGCCCGCTCCGCCTCCAGGTCGTCCAGCCGGAATGCCTTCATCGTCCTCGCCCGTATCCGTGGTCGATCTCTTCTGCCACGATCAGACACATGAAGAATTTCGTAGTCAAGACGATCGCCAACGCGGGCGCACTGGCGGTCGCCGTCTGGCTGCTCGACAAGATCACCCTCACCGGCGACAGCACGGCGAAGAAGGCCGGCACGCTGATCGCCGTCGCTCTGGTCTTCGGCCTGGTCAACTTCCTGGTCAAGCCGATCGTGAAGGTGCTGACCTTTCCGCTGTTCATCCTGACGCTCGGCCTGATCACCCTGGTCGTCAACGCGCTGATGCTGCTGCTGACGTCGTGGGTGTGCGGCAAGCTGGATCTCAGCTTCCATGTCGAGGGCTTCTGGACGGCCGTACTCGGTGGCCTGATCGTCTCGGTCGTCTCCTGGGCACTGCACATGGTCCTGCCGGACGAGGACTGAGCGAAGAGGCCGGCCTCGGCGGATGCCCCGTGCCGGGGCCCACCGGCGGCTCCACACCCGAGCGCGCAACAGGGGCGTGAACGCTGTCCGAGGGTGTCCTGAGATGGTGGAGGCAGCGAGCCCGGGATTGCCGGCCGCGGTACGAGAGCATGTGAAGGGACGGGCGGTATGAGCGATTCCGCTGCGGACGGCGCCTACGGCACGGAAGGAACACGGAGGAAGACCGGTCTTCCCGCCGGTGCCGGCGACGGCACACGCGCGGTGCGCGCCGGTCTTCCCGAGCCGGTCAAGCACGAGCCCACGCTGCCCGGACCGGTGTTCGCCGCCCACTTCCATCTGCCGGGCGACCCGACGGGGCCGTACACCTACGGCCGTGACGAGAACCCGACCTGGACGCTGCTGGAGCGGGCCATCGGCGAGCTCGAGGGCCCCGGGCAGGACGGCGTCGAGACGTTGGTGTTCGCCTCCGGCATGGCGGCCATCTCGTCGGTGCTCTTCTCCCAGCTGCGCGCGGGAGACGCGGTGGTGCTGCCCAGCGACGGCTACCAGGCTCTGCCCCTGGTGCGCGACCAGCTCGACTCGTACGGCATCGAGGTACGGACCGCTCCGACCGGCCAGGACGCCCAGCTGGAGGTGCTGGACGGCGCCCGGCTGCTGTGGATCGAGTCCCCTTCGAACCCCGGCCTGGACGTGTGCGACATCCGCCGGCTGGTCGAGGCGGCGCATGCGCGCGGGGCGCTGGTCGCGGTCGACAACACCCTGGCGACACCCCTGGGGCAGCGGCCACTGGAGCTCGGCGCGGACTTCTCCGTGGCCAGCGGCACCAAGCAGCTCACCGGGCACGGCGACGTCCTGCTGGGCTACGTCGCCGGCCGCGACGCCGGAGCCATGGCCTCCGTGCGCCGCTGGCGCAAGATCGTCGGTGCGATCCCGGGGCCGATGGAGGCCTGGCTCGCACATCGTTCGATCGCCACCCTGCAGGTGCGCGTCGACCGGCAGAACGCCACCGCACTGGCCCTCGCGGAAGCACTGCGCAAGCGGCCCGAGGTGACCGGGCTGCGCTATCCGGGGCTGCCCGACGACCCCTCGCACAAGGTCGCCTCCCAGCAGATGCGTCGCTATGGATGCGTGGTGTCCTTCACGCTGCCGTCACGCGCCCGGGCCGACCGCTTCCTCGATGCCCTGCGGATCGTGGACGACGCGACGAGCTTCGGCGGGGTGCGGTCCACGGCGGAGCGGCGCGGACGCTGGGGCGGGGACGCGGTCCCGGAAGGATTCATCCGGATGTCCGTCGGCGCCGAGGACCCCGCGGACCTGGTGGCGGATGTGCTGCGCGCCCTGGACGAGACGGCGCACTGACCGCCTCTCCCTCGGCCGAGCCTTGGCAGGCGGTCCGAGCCTCCCCCCTCGTGGCTCGGACCGCCCTCGGTTCTGCGCGCGAAGAACCACGCGCACAAGGCTAGTTGACTCTGCGTCAGTGTCCAATCACAGTAGCGACAGAGACCTATCGACATATTTATAGTTGTGCGCGACCGGGGGGTCGGGCGGGGTAGGCGCCGCAAGGGGAGGGTGAGGCGTGGACCTGGCGTTGCTGCGTACCTTCGTGACCGTGCACCGGGCGGGGTCCTTCACCCGGGCAGCCGCGCTGCTCGGCCTCTCCCAGCCGGCCGTCACCTCCCAGATCCGCACGCTGGAGCGACAGCTGGGCCGACCGCTGTTCCTGCGCCAGCCCCGCGGTGTGACCCCGACATCCCTCGGTGATGAGCTCGCCCACAAGGCCGCTCCCCATCTGGATGCCCTGGTGGAGATCACCGAGTCGGGCCTCGACGACGAGTCCTCCTTCCGCACACTGCATCTGGCCGGACCACCCGAGTTCACCGCGGAACGGGCGTTGCCCGCCCTGACCGAGCTGACCGGCGAGGACGGGCAGGGCTTCGCCCTGCGGGCCTCTTTCGGGACCGCCGAGGAGGTCCTGGAGGGGTTGTCCGCCGGGCACCACGATCTCGCCATCAGCGCCGCCCGGCCGCGCGGCGCCCTGCTCACGGCGGCTCCACTGTGCGACGAGGAGCACATCCTGGTCGCCGCCCCACGTTGGGCCGACGAGATCGGCTCCATGGCGCCGCGGGGGAAGGAGACGCCCGCTCTGGAGAACGTGCCTGTGGTCGAGGTCCACGAGTCACTGCCCTTCGTCTCCCGTTACTGGGCGTCGGTCTTCGACTCCAGGCCGGCCGTGTCCGGCACCGTGATCGCCCCCGATCTGCGCGCCGTCCTGGCCTGTGCCGTGGCGGGCGCGGGACTGGCGGTCTTACCCCGCTATCTGTGTACTTCCGCCCTTGAGCGGGGAGACGTGGTGGCCCTCCATGAACCGGCGGTGCCGCCCCTGCGGACGTATGTCCTGGTGGTCCGCACCGGCACACTGTCGGTGCCGCACATCGCCCGTGCCCACGAGTGGCTGTTGCAGGCGGCCTCCGAGTGGTGCTGAGGTCCCTCGAGCGCTTGTCACCCAACGAACTCGGTCGATGACGCTTTGCGATGTTTCACGTGGAACCAACCGGGCCACATTTCTCCCATGACCGTCCGACCCGTGGTCAAGCGCACCGCTCGAGCCGTTCTCCTCGACGGCGACGACCTGATCCTGATCAAGCGCACCAAGCCCGGCGTCGACCCCTACTGGGTCACCCCTGGAGGCGGGGTCGAGCCCGAGGACACCACTGTCGTCGATGCCCTGCACCGCGAGGTGTACGAGGAACTCGGCGCAAAGATCACTGACGTCGTGCCCTGTTTCGTGGACACCGTGGAGCACATCGGCGCGGACGGTGGCGCAACCGGTGTCAAAGTGCAGCACTTCTTCGTCTGCCGTCTGGAATCGATGGACCCCTCTCTGCGACACGGCCCCGAGGTGGACGAACCCGTCGGCGAGTACGAGATCGTACGAGTGCCGTTCACGCGGGTGGGGATCGCCTCGGTCCATCTCGTCCCTCTGTCCCTGAGGCATTATCTGGACGGGAACATCGAGGGCGTCCGTGCCATGCACGCCCCGGACCTGGGCTGACGTGGCGCCGTACGTTTCACGTGAAACAACCGGCGCTTGTCCGCACGCCGCCCGGACTCCCCCCGCATGGCCAAATGCACCTACGCCCCTCTCGAAAGGAGTGGACGGGGACAACACCTGTCGGACAACCTGACCTGCGTGTCGACTCCTTCCCCTGCCAGCCTGCCCATCCGTCGTCTGACGCTTCGCGATCTCATCGCCTGCGCCGACCTGTCCGAGAATCGGGGGTGGCCGCGCGAGGAGCACAAGTGGGGTTTCCTCCTCGGCTCCGGGAAGGGATACGGCATCGACGACCCGGACGGACGACTGGTCGCCGCCTGCGTCGTCACAGAGTACGGACCGCAGGAGCGACCGGATCTGGGCGCCATCGGCATGGTCCTGGTCGCCGAGCGGCACGCCCGCCAGGGCATCGGCCGCCGATTGATGCGTCATGTCGTCTCGACGATGGGCACCACCCCACTGACCCTGCACGCCACGCCGAACGGCCGCCCGCTGTACGAAGAACTCGGGTTCAAGGTCACCGGCCGGGCCGAGATGGTGTGCGGTCGTTTCACACCGGACGGTTCTCCGTCCCGCGTCACCACCCGAGCGGCCACGGCTGAGGACCTCACCCGCATCCTCGCGCTGGACGAGGAGGTGTTCGGTGCCGACCGTACCCCTCTGATCATCAGGCTGCCCGCGTTCGCCGACCAGTTGCGGGTCGCCGAGGACGGTGACGGGATCACCGGGTACGCGGCCGCCTGGCCGAACATGAAAACCCATGTGGTGGGTCCGCTGATCGCCCGGGACACGGATACGGCCAAGGCACTGATCGCCTCCATCGCAGCTCACACTGACCGCCCACTGCGCACCGACATCGATGTGCGCCACGAGGAACTGTTGACCTGGGTCAAACAGCGCGGTCTGGCATCGATCGCCTTCAACTCGGTCATGACGAACGGCATCGCGGAGCTCCCCGGCGACTGGACTCGCCGGTTCGCTCCGCTGACCGTGGCGGCGGGGTGAGTGTCAGACCAGTGCCGTCACCGCGGTGACGGCAAAGGCGTGGTCCTGCTCCGGCGCACCGCCACCGACGCCGATCGCTCCGATCAGTCGCCCGTTCCACCGCACGGGCCCCCGACCGCGATGAACAGCAGCGGCCGGTCGAGCGCGGTGGGCAGGGTGTGGAACCCGAGGACGCCCCGCCGCCGATGTCGAGGAAGTTGGCGGGCCGGGCCCGGACTCAAGCTTTTGGAGGAGGCCCGGCCGACCAACGACGCCGCCCACGAGGCACTCGACGATGCCGCGCGCAACCCGCAGCCGGCACCGCTGGTCCGGGTCGTCGAGTCCCTGAAGGCACCGGCCGCCGCATAAGGTGCGGTCATGGGAGATCTTGAGATACGGGCGGCCGCCGCCGAGGACATCCCGGCCATCGTCGCCATGCTCGCCGACGACCCACTGGGCGCCCAGCGGGAGTCCTCCGGCGATCTAGCCCCGTACCTGGCCGCACTGGAACGGCTCACCGCGGACCCGAACCAGCACCTCGTCGTCGCCGTCCGCCAGGACCGCGTCGTCGGCACACTTCAGCTGACGATCATCCCCGGCCTGTCGCGGCGGGGGGCCACACGCTCGATCATCGAGGCCGTGCGCATCCATGCCGACCAGCGGGGAAGCGGGCTGGGCACCCAGCTGATCGAGTGGGCGATCGCGGAATCCCGGCGTCAGGGCTGCCAACTGGTTCAGCTGACGTCCGACAGGACACGAACCGACGCGCACCGCTTCTACGAGCGGCTCGGCTTCGAGCCGTCACACCTCGGCTTCAAGCTTCCGCTGTAGCCACCAGCGACAGCGGCCGCCGCGAAGGCGCTGGAGGGACCTGTTTCACGTGAAACAGGTCCCTCCAGCGACAAGCGCGCTATCCGATACCCCGCCACCCCTCCGGGTCGACTCCACCGGGAACCGACGCGTTCTCGTCGTACGGCTGCCGCGTGAACACGAAGGATCCGAGGTCCAGATGGTCCACGGAGCCGTCGGCCCGCCGTACGGGCCGCAGCAACTCTCCGGTGTAGTACCCCTCCAGTCCGGTCCAGGTGCCGTCGCCGTTGGGCCGGAAGCGGGAACGCCGGCCGGTGCCGGTCAGCGGCTCCAGGGAGAGGAGCCCATCCGCTGTCAGCCGCAGCCCGAAGCCGTACGTCCCCCAGTACCACTGCCCCGCCAGCTCCAGCACCGACGGCTCCACCTCCCGCAGCGGTCGCCAGGGCTCCGGAATCCGCGGTTCGGCGTCGGCGACGATACGGACCAGATCGACGCCCACAGTGGCCAGCGGAACCCCTGAGGTGCAGTTGGCCAGCACGACGACGGCCACGTCGTCCTCCACGGCGACGGTCAGAAAGGCGAGAAAGCCCGGCAGCGACCCGGAGTGCCCCACCAGCAGCCGTTCGCCCGACCGCCGCAACTCCAGCCCGAGCCCGTAGGCATACCCCGTCACCACGTCCGCGTCCTCGGGCGGTGCCGATGGCTGCCGCATCTCGCGCAACGACTCGGCGCTCAGCACCTTGTCGTCCCCCTGAGCGAGGAAGACGGCGAACCGGGCCAGGTCCCCCGTAGTGGACCAGAGTTGTCCGGCCGGGGCCATCCGGCCCAAATCTTCGGTGGGCTCGGGCAGCATCACGTCGGCCCACGGGTGCACCGCCCAGCCACCTGCATGAGGGGCCTGTGGTCGAGTGCTCGTCCGGTGCAGCCCCAGAGGTTCGAGTACTTCCCGCCGAAGGACGTCCTCCCATGCGGCACCGCGCAGCTTCTCGACGAGCGCGCCCAGCACGGTGTAGCCAGGATTGGAGTAGTGGAACCGTCGTCCGACCGGGTGCCGCAGCGGCTCCTCGCCGAGCACGTCGGCGAGTTCGGGGCGAAGTGTTCCAGGGGTCCTCTCCCACCAGGGCGCCGGCGATTCGGCGGCCAGGCCGCCGGTGTGCGCCAGCAGATCCCCGATCGTCGCCTCCCCCGCACCGGTTCCCGGCAGATGCTTCTCCAGCGGGTCCACGAGATCGAGCAGGCCCTCGTCGCGCAGACGCAGCACCAGCACAGCGGTGAAGGTCTTGGTGATCGAGCCGATGCGGTACTGCGTGTTCTCGTCCGGCGCGTGGCCGTCCACCGACGACCGCGCGCCGTGCCAGACCGTCCGCCCACCACGGCTCACCGCGGCCACGAGCGACGGTGTCCGCCCCTCGGCCTGGGCGACCGCGATCCGGTGCAGCAGGGCCCGGCGGGTGCTCGGAAGCAGCTCATCCTGAGGTGTCGTCATGCTCTCAGTCCATCCGGTACACCGCCGCACGTCGAGCGGATTTCTCCCCGGCGACGGGCCTGGGCACGGTGGCCACCGGCCCGGAGGCCACCGATTGCCTGACCGCACGGGCGGCCGTGCAACGGCAGGTCGGGTGGCCGCGAGGTTCACAACGAGCACTCGGGCCCAGGAGAGCACTCAGTGGTAGCTGTCCGAAGTCCTGGCCGATAGCGCTGAAGCTCCCTCTCAGGGGTGTGAGACCGGACCGGTGCAGCATGATGAGCCCGTGGACTTCGAGCCGTACCGAGGTGAGTTGGTGGCGTTCTGCTACCGGATGCTGGGTTCGGTGCACGAGGCCGAGGATCTGGTACAAGAGACACTGCTGCGTGCCTGGAAGGCCCGTGACCGGTACGACCCGGCACGCGCGGCGGTGCGGACCTGGCTGTACCGGATCGCGACCAATGTGTGCCTGACCGCGCTCGAGGGGCGCGGGCGGCGTCCGCTGCCGTCCGGGCTGGGGATGCCGAGCGACGATCCCGAGGCGCCCCTGCGGCCGGCGCTTGATGTGCCCTGGCTGGAGCCGTTCCCCGAGGCACGGTTCGATGTGGAGATCAGGGCCGATCTGCGGCTCGCATGGGTGGCGGCGGTGCAGGTCCTGCCGGCGCGGCAGCGGGCGGTCCTGGTGCTCCGCGAGGTGCTGGCGTTCACCGCCGCCGAGGTCGCCGAGCAGTTGGGCACCACGGTCGCGGCGGTCAACAGCGCCTTGCAGCGGGCCCGTGCCGCTCTCGTCGACGTGAACGATGCCGGTGCGGTCACCGAGTCCGATACATGCAGGCGTTCGAGGCGGCGGACGTCCCCGCGCTGGTGCGGCTGCTGGCCGACGACGCGGTACTGGAGATGCCCCCGGTGCCGTTGTGGTACCGAGGCAGCCGGGACTACGGCCGGTTCCTGGAGCGGGTGTTCCGGATGCGCGGCAGGGGCTGGGGGACGCGGGAGCTCACCGCGGGCGGGCAGCCCGTGCTCGCCGCATACGCGCCGGAGCCCGGTGGCGGGCGCCGGCTCCACACCCTGCAGGTCTTCACCGTCACCGAGGGGCGCATCACGCAGAACGTCGTGTTCGCCGATCCGCGCGTCTTCGACGCCTTCGAGTTGCCGGGAGAGATTCCCGCAGGCGAGTTCCGCAGGGAGCGATGAGTCGGGGCGGTGCGGACGGTAGGTACCGGTGAGCACCGAACCGAAGGGAGTCTCATCGTGAGCGTCATCGTCATCGAGTTCATCACCCTGGACGGGATCGTGTCCGACCCGGACGGATCCGCCGGGACGCCGTGGGGCGGCTGGGCGGTCCGGCACGGCCCGGAGGCGGTCGCCGGGGACAAGTTCCGGCTCGGCCGCACGCTGGACGAGGGTGTACTGCTGCTCGGGCGCGCCACCTGGCAACTGTTCTCACGGCTCTGGCCGGGCCACGACGACCCGTTCGCCGCACGGATGAACGCCGTCCCGAAGCTGGTCGTCTCCCGCACCCTGCCCGACACCGGCACCTCGGCGTGGGCGAACTCCCAACTGCTCGACGGCGACCTGGTCGACGCCGTCAAGCGCGAGCGGCGGGACGTGGTCGTCACCGGGAGCCTGAGCGTCGTGGACCGGCTGAGAGCCGCGGACCTGGTCGACGAGTACCGGCTGCTGACCTTCCCCACCGTCCTCGGTACCGGCCGGCGGCTCTTCCCGGCCGACGGCCCCCACGCCGAGCTGGAGTGCCTCTCCGCCGAGCAGGTCGGCGCCGCCGTCCTCACCCGCCACCGAAGGGCCGCCTGATGACCGCTCGCGTCAACCGTACGCGTCGCCGCCGGTGAAGACGACCGCTCGCCCGAGCATCGGGAAGGGAACGGCTACCGACGCTCGGGCGCATGCACCGGTCAGGTCTGCGCCATGTCCACGAACCGCGAGTAGTGACCTTGGAACGCGACCGTGATGGTCGCCGTCGGGCCATTGCGGTGCTTGGCCACGATCAGGTCGGCCTCGCCGGCACGCGGTGACTCCTTCTCGTAGGCGTCCTCACGGTGGAGCAGGATGACCATGTCGGCGTCCTGCTCGATGGAGCCGGACTCGCGCAGGTCGGAGACCATCGGCTTCTTGTCGGTGCGTTGCTCGGGGCCACGGTTGAGCTGGGAGAGCGCGATGACCGGGAGCTCCAGCTCCTTGGCCAGCAGCTTGAGATTGCGGGACATGTCCGAGACCTCCTGCTGACGGCTCTCGGCACGCTTGGAGCCACCGGACTGCATCAGCTGGAGGTAGTCGATGACGACCAGCTTGAGGTCGTTGCGCTGCTTCAGACGCCGGCACTTGGCGCGGATCTCCATCATCGACAGGTTCGGGGAGTCGTCGATGTAGAGCGGGGCCGCCGAGACGTCCGGCATGCGGCGGGCCAGCCGCGTCCAGTCCTCGTCGGTCATCGTGCCCGAGCGCATGTGGTGCAGCGCGACCCGGGCCTCGGCGGACAGCAGACGCATCGCGATCTCGTTGCGGCCCATTTCCAGGGAGAAGATGACGCTCGGCAGGTTGTGCCTGATGGACGCGGCCCGCGCGAAATCCAGGGCGAGCGTCGACTTGCCCATGGCGGGCCGTGCGGCGATGACGATCATCTGCCCCGGGTGCAGGCCGTTCGTCAGCGAGTCGAAGTCGGTGAACCCGGTGGGCACACCGGTCATCTCCCCGCTGCGCGAGCCGATCGCCTCGATCTCGTCGAGCGCGCCCTCCATGATGTCGCCCAGCGGCAGGTAGTCCTCGCTGGTGCGCTGCTCGGTGACGGCGTAGATCTCGGCCTGGGCGCGGTTGACGATTTCATCGACGTCGTCGTCGGCCGCGTATCCCATCTGTGTGATCCGCGTACCCGCTTCGACCAGACGGCGCAGGACCGCGCGCTCGTGGACGATCTCCGCGTAGTACGCGGCGTTCGCCGCCGTGGGCACGGTCTGCACCAGGGAGTGCAGATACGAGGCGCCACCCACCTTGTTGATCTCGCCGCGCTTGGTGAGCTCGGCGGCGATGGTGATGGGGTCGGCCGGCTCACCCTTGGCATAGACGTCGAGGATGGCCTGGTAGATCGTCTCGTGCGCGGGCTTGTAGAAGTCGTGGCCCTTGAGTATCTCGACGACGTCGGCGATGGCGTCCTTGGACAGGAGCATCCCGCCGAGAACGGACTGCTCCGCGTCGAGATCCTGCGGGGGGACGCGCTCGAACGACGAGCCGCCGTCCCACTTGCCGTCGTCCGGGCCGCGGTCGTGCTGTTCGTCGCGGCCGCGGACGTGGTCCGGCCGACGCCGGGAGGCAGGCAGACGATCGCTGGGTCCGCTGTCGGCCCAGGGGTCGTCCAAGGGCTCGGAAATGCTCACCGAGCGTCCTCCTCCTGTCCGCCGCGCGGACCTCGCCGTGCCTCTCATTTCTACGGCACGGCACTGACAATTCGAGAAGCCCGACTCCGCTTCTGGCCCGTCTCTTTATGACGGTTTGGAAGCCTGGGGACGGAGCGCGCGCCGGACTACGGTAGGCCCCCGGGCACCTTCAGCCAATCTGGTTATCCACAGGCCATGTGGACGAGCGACCGGATGCTGTGGAGAACTCCCCCAAACCTGTGCACGACCCGGTGGACAGTGCTGTGAACAAGGCCTCGCGAGATTTTCCACAACCCCTCTGACCTGCTTGATTGCCGTCCACCGGCTGTGCAGAAGAAAAACTTTCCCCGCTGGACCAAGATCGGTTCGAACGGTGCGCACAAGTGCGCAGCACGAGACGCTGGGTAAGGGTTCTAAGACCTTTGCGTCGCTTACCTGTGGACGATTAGATTGATGCCCATGACACAGGCCCCCGCACGCCCCTCGGCCGGCCGGCGTCAGCACGACCGAGAGATCGTCGCGCTGGCCGTGCCGGCCTTCGGCGCCCTCGTCGCCGAGCCACTCTTCGTCATGGCCGACAGCGCGATCGTCGGCCACCTCGGAACGGCGCAGCTCGCCGGACTCGGTGTGGCCTCGGCCCTGCTGACGACCGCCGTCAGCGTCTTCGTCTTCCTCGCCTACGGAACCACGGCCGCCGTCGCCCGACGTGTCGGCGCGGGCGATCTCCAGGCCGCGATCCGCCAGGGCATGGACGGCATCTGGCTCGCCCTGCTGCTCGGCGCCGCCGTCATCGTGGTCGTCCTGCCCACTGCCCCCGCCCTGGTCGACCTCTTCGGCTCCTCGCACACGGCGGCTCCGTACGCGACGACGTATCTGCGCATTTCCTCCCTGGGCATCCCGCCCATGCTCATGGTGCTCGCCGCCACGGGTGTACTGCGCGGGCTGCAGGACACCCGGACGCCGCTCTATGTCGCCGTCGCCGGCTTCGTCGCCAACGCCGCCCTCAACGCGGGACTCGTCTACGGCGCCGGGCTCGGCATCGCGGGTTCCGCCTGGGGCACCGTCATCGCCCAGTGCGGCATGGCCGCCGTCTACCTCACCGTGGTCGTCCGCGGAGCCCGCAGGCACTCTGCCTCCCTGCGCCCGGACGCCGCCGGGATCAGGGCGTCCGCGCAGGCCGGAGTCCCCCTGCTCGTTCGCACCCTCTCGCTGCGGGCCATCCTGTTGATCGCCACGGCGGTCGCGGCCCGCCTCGGCGACGCGGACATCGCCGCCCATCAGATCATCCTGTCCCTGTGGAGCCTGCTCGCCTTCGCGCTCGACGCGATCGCGATCGCCGGACAGGCGATCATCGGGCGCTACCTCGGTGCCGACGATCCCCAGGGCGCCCGTGAGGCATGCCGCCGCATGGTCCAGTGGGGCATGGCGGTCGGGGTCGTCCTCGGGCTCCTCGTGTTGGCGAGCCGCCCGCTCTTCCTGCCCCTGTTCACCGGCGACGCCGTGGTCAGGGAGGCCGCGTTGCCCGCGCTGCTCATGGTGGCGCTCTCCCAGCCGGTCTGCGGCGTGGTCTTTGTGCTCGACGGCGTGCTGATGGGTGCGGGAGACGGACCTTATCTCGCGGGCGCCATGCTGGTGACCCTCGTGGTCTTCACTCCGGCGGCGCTGCTCGTCCCCGTCGTGGGAGGCGGGCTCACCGCGCTCTGGGCTGCGATGACGCTGATGATGACCGTACGTCTGCTGACCTTGTGGCTGCGCTCGCGGTCGGGCAACTGGATCGTCACCGGTGCGACGCGCTGACCGTTTCACGTGAAACCACCGGGCCCGTCGGGTTTCATGTGAAACACCCGACGCCGCATCACGAGTGACAGCCATGGGACGTGACGAGCCAGACCCATGGAAAGAGCGCAACCGTGGAAAGGGGCCGCACCCTCAATGGGTACGGCCCCTTTACCGACTGCTCAGGCAGCACGCAGCACTCAGGCGGCGACAACCTCGATGCTGACCTTGGCGGCAACCTCGGGGTGCAGACGCACGGACGTCTCGTGGGCGCCCAGGGTCTTGATCGGCGCACCCAGCTCGATGCGACGCTTGTCGACCTCGGGGCCACCGGCAGCCTTGATCGCCGAGGCGACGTCGGCCGGGGTGACGGAACCGAAGAGGCGGCCGGCGTCGCCGGAGCGGACGGCCAGGCGGACCTTCACGCCCTCGAGCTGGGCCTTGACCTGGTTGGCCTGCTCGATGGTCTGGATCTCGTGGATCTTGCGAGCACGACGGATCTGCTCGACGTCCTTCTCGCCGCCCTTGGTCCAGCGGATCGCAAACTTCCGCGGGATCAGGTAGTTGCGAGCGTAGCCGTCCTTGACGTCGACGACGTCGCCCGCGGCACCGAGACCGGAGACCTCGTGGGTGAGGATGATCTTCATGAGTAGGTCACCCTTCCCTTAGCGCGCGGTGGAGGTGTAGGGCAGCAGCGCCATCTCACGGCTGTTCTTCACAGCCGTGGCGACGTCACGCTGGTGCTGCGTGCAGTTGCCGGTCACGCGGCGGGCACGGATCTTGCCGCGGTCGGAAATGAACTTCCGCAGCATGTTCGTGTCCTTGTAGTCCACGTACGTGACCTTGTCCTTGCAGAACGCGCAGACCTTCTTCTTAGGCTTGCGCACAGGCGGCTTCGCCATGGTGTTTCTCCTGTGTGATCAAGAAGTGTGGTTACGGCCCACCCCGGCCTCGGTCCGGCCCCGGAAGGCCGGCCGCACGGCCTAGAAGGGGGGCTCGTCCGAGTAGCCGCCACCGCCGCCGGAGCCGCCGCCCCAGCCACCGCCCTGGTTGCCACCGGCGGGAGCGCCGGTCGCCCACGGGTCGTCGGCGGGAGCACCGCCCTGCTGGCCGCCGCCGGAGCCGCCGCCCCAGCCGCCGCCGCCCTGGCCGCCGCCCTGGCCGCCGCCGCCACCGTAGCCACCCTGGCCACCGCGGCCGCTGGTCTTGGTGACCTTGGCCGTGGCGTTGCGCAGGCTGGCACCGACTTCGTCGACGTCCAGCTCGTAGACCGTGCGCTTGACGCCCTCCCGGTCCTCGTAGGACCGCTGCTTCAGCCGGCCCTGCACGATGACGCGCATGCCTCGCTGCAGCGACTCGGCGACATTCTCCGCCGCCTGGCGCCAGACGGAGCAGGTCAGGAAGAGGCTCTCGCCGTCCTTCCACTCGTTCGTCTGGCGGTCGAAGGTGCGGGGGGTGGACGCGACACGGAACTTCGCGACCGCCGCACCGGAGGGGGTGAAGCGCAGCTCGGGGTCGTCGACAAGATTGCCGACGACCGTGATGACGGTCTCGCCTGCCATGGGGGAACCTCTCGGCGGGTTTGCTGCTGGCTGCTTGCTGCTACTCGAAGCCCGAGATCAGCTGAGCGGGAGGCTCAGTGGGTCTCGGGGCGGAGGACCTTGGTCCGGAGGACCGACTCGTTCAGGTTCATCTGGCGGTCGAGCTCCTTGACGACCGCAGGCTCGGCCTGCAGGTCGATGACCGAGTAGATGCCCTCGGGCTTCTTCTTGATCTCGTACGCGAGACGACGACGGCCCCAGGTGTCGACCTTCTCCACCTTGCCGCCGCCATCACGGACGACGGACAGGAAGTTCTCGATCAGCGGGGAGACAGAGCGCTCCTCGAGATCGGGGTCGAGGATGACCATCACCTCGTAGTGACGCATGTGGAACCCACCTCCTCTGGACTCAGCGGCCACGGTCGTTCCGTGGCAGGAGGGTTGTGATGCGCTGGTACCGATGTCCGTGAGTAAACCAGGCCCCACTGACACTGGGGTCCACTCGGCCGAATCGGCCGGGCCGGGGCATGGCAGGGCATCGGTACAGAAGCCACAGCCTACCGCCCACCGCCGTCCGGTTGAAATTCGGCCCCGAGGGCAGACAATCTGTACACAACGGGTTGTGCAGGGCGAAGCGACGTTGCCTTCGGCAGGAGGTACCCCATGGCTCAGATCATGCGGCCGACCAAATCCAGCAGCGGCCTGCTGGCCACGGACGGCAAGCGGCACCCCGTCCAGAACACACTGCTGGCCGTGACCGCTGTCCTAGGTCTGATCTCCATCCTCACCGCTCCCTTCCCCGGACTCCACTACCTGACCGCCTGGACGGGCCTGCTGGGCGTCCTGACCGGCGGATACGGTCAGTTCATCTCGGAGACGACGCGTGAGCGCTTCGGCCTGGTCCTCGGACTGGGCGCCTCCGCGATCGGCCTCTTCTTCGGGATGGCCAACGGTGGGCTCTTCGGCATCTTCAACGGGTTCGTCGGCGGCTGACCGGGATCCCGGACCCACGACGGGCGGGTCCCCGGCACTCCCACAGGCCCGGACCGGCGGGCGAAGGGCGGACAGTGCCCCGTACGGGCGCTCCCGGGCGCAGTAGGCTCTGGCGCGAGAGCCGGAGCCCCTGAACCCATGGGGACACGCCAGCCCGAGGAGCGCCCCGAATGAGCCTGACCCTGAGGACCATCAGTCGAGAGCAGCATCTGGCCTACATCCAGAGTCTGCCCGCGGCGAGTCACATGCAGGTTCCGGCATGGGCGGACGTCAAGGCGGAGTGGCGCTCGGAGCATCTCGGCTGGTTCGACGACCGCACCGGCGAGCTGGTCGGTGCCGGCCTGGTCCTCTACCGTCAGCTGCCCAAGATCAAGCGCTACCTCGCCTACCTGCCCGAGGGCCCGGTCATCAACTGGTTCGCGCCGAACCTCGAGGACTGGATCCGGCCGATGCTGGCGCACCTGAAGCAGCAGGGTGCCTTCTCGGTGAAGATGGGGCCGCCGGTGATCATCCGCCGCTGGAACTCGGAGACCATCAAGAAGGGCATCCAGGACTCGGACGTCAAGCGCCTGCGCGACCTCGAGGCCGACTTCATCGAGCCCCGCGCCTTCGAGGTCGCCGACAAGCTGCGGCGTATGGGCTGGCAGCAGGGTGAGGACGGGGGCGCCGGCTTCGGCGACGTCCAGCCCCGCTACGTCTTCCAGGTGCCACTCGCCAACCGGTCCCTGGAAGAGGTGCACAAGAACTTCAACCAGCTGTGGCGCCGCAACATCAAGAAGGCCGAGAAGGCGGGCGTCGAGGTCGTCCAGGGCGGCTACCACGACCTGGAGGAGTGGCAGCGGCTGTACGAGATCACGGCCGTGCGCGACCACTTCCGGCCACGCCCGCTGTCGTACTTCCAGCGCATGTGGATGGCTCTCAACTCGGAGGACCCCAACCGCATGCGGCTGTACTTCGCCCGGCACAACGGCGTGAACCTGGCCGCGGCGACGATGCTGATCGTCGGGGGCCACGTCTGGTACTCCTACGGGGCCTCCGACAACATCGGCCGCGAGGTCCGCCCCTCGAACGCGATGCAGTGGCGGATGCTGCGCGACGCCTACGCCCTCGGCGCCACGGTCTACGACCTGCGCGGCATCTCCGACTCGCTGGACGAGACCGACCACCTGTTCGGCCTGATCCAGTTCAAGGTCGGCACCGGTGGGCAGGCCGCCGAGTACCTCGGCGAGTGGGACTTCCCGCTGAACAAGCTGCTCCACAAGGCGCTCGACATCTACATGTCGCGCCGCTGACCTCGCGTCCGACCGACCGACGCCGTCGCTCCGCTTCGACACCGTCGGCAATTCCCCCTCTGATTCACCGCAGCCACGAGAAAGGTTCCGGGTCCGGCCATGGCGCTCACGCTCTACGTCGACACCGCGCGCTGGCGGGCGCATCACAAGCACGTGCAGGAGCAGTTCCCCGGGCTGGTCCCGGTCTGCAAGGGCAACGGCTACGGCTTCGGCCACGAGCGGCTGGCGGAGGAGGCCACCCGGCTCGGCTCGGACGTCCTCGCCGTCGGCACGACGTACGAGGCCGCGCGGATCAAGGACTGGTTCGGCGGTGACCTGCTGGTGCTGACCCCCTACCGGCGCGGCGAGGAGCCCGTGCCGCTGCCCGACCGGGTGATCCGCTCGGTGTCGTCGGTGGACGGTGTGTACGGCCTCGTGGGGGCGCGTGTCGTGATCGAGGTGATGTCTTCGATGAAGCGGCACGGCGTCAGTGAGCAGGACCTGCCGCAGCTGCACGCCGCCATCGAGAACGTCCGCCTGGAGGGCTTCGCCATCCATCTGCCGCTGGACCGCACCGACGGCTCGGACGCCGTCGAGGAGGTCATCGGCTGGATGGACCGGCTGCGCGCGGCACGGCTTCCGCTGCACACCATGTTCGTCAGCCACCTCAAGGCCGAGGAACTCGCCCGGCTGCAGCAGCAGTTCCCGCAGACCCGGTTCCGCGCCCGCATCGGCACGCGGCTGTGGCTCGGTGACCACGAGGCCACCGAGTACCGCGGTGCGGTCCTGGACGTCACACGGGTGTCCAAGGGCGATCGCTTCGGCTATCGCCAGCAGAAGGCGGCCTCCGACGGCTTCCTCGTCGTCGTGGCGGGCGGCACGTCGCACGGAGTGGGCCTGGAGGCGCCCAAGGCGCTGCACGGCGTCATGCCGCGGGCCAAGGGTGTGGCACGGGCCGGGTTGGCCACGGTGAACCGGAACCTTTCGCCGTTCGTCTGGGGCGGCAAGCAGCGCTGGTTCGCCGAGCCCCCGCACATGCAGGTCTCCATCCTGTTCGTGCCCTCGGACGCCCCGGAGCCGAAGGTCGGCGACGAACTGGTGGCCCATCTGCGGCACACCACCACGCAGTTCGACCGGCTCATGGACCGCTGAGCCTCCCGTCCACGCCGAAGGCCGTACACGGTGCCCACCGTGTACGGCCTTCGGTCTTCCTGAAGCCTCCTCAGCTCCGTTCGCTCACAGCGAACGGTCCTCGGGCGTGGCCGGAGTCCGGCTGCCCCACTCCACCGAGGGCCCGTCGAAGTGCGCCGCGTGGAGCCGGGAGTGGCCCGAGGTGCCGAGGACGAAGTGGTCCGGCGCACCGTCGAGCACACCGCCCGAGGGATCGTCGTCCCCGGCCAGGCGCACCACGTCGCGCTCCGGCATCAGGATGTCGCGGACGACGACCGCGCACAGGTACACCGTTCCGGCCAGATGCACGGCGATCACCCAGTAATAGCCGTCGGCCGGCAGTCCCTTGTGCGCGTCCCCGCTGGTCGTGTACGCGAGGTACATCCAGATACCGAGGAAGTACGTCACCTCGCAGGCCTGCCAGATCAGGAAGTCCCGCCACTTCGGGCGGGCCAGCACCGCGAGCGGGACCAGCCACAGCACGTACTGCGGTGAGTAGACCTTGTTGGTGAGGATGAACGCCGCCACCACCAGAAAGGCCAGCTGGGCGAAGCGCGGGCGGCGGGGAGCGAACAGGGCCAGCGCCGCGATGCCGAGGAAGCACAGCACCACCAGCAGCGTGGCCGCGGTGTTGACGAAGTCGGTGCTGGGCGGATCGCTGGACTTCTGGGCCCAGATCAGCCAGAAGGATCCGAAGTCGACACCCCGGTCGTGGCTGAACCTGTAGAACTGCCACCAGCCGTCCGAGGCGAAAGCCATCACCGGCACATTCACCAGCAGCCAGGCGACGACCGTACCCGCGAGTGCCCTACCGAAGTCCCGCCATCGGCCCGCCCGCCAGCAGAGCACGAGCAGGGGACCCAGCAGGAGCACCGGATAGAGCTTGGCGGCCGTGGCGAGCCCCAGGAGGACACCGAAGGCCAGGGAGCGCTGCCGGGACCACATCAGCATCGCGGCAGCCGTCAGGGCGACCGCCAGCAGGTCCCAGTTGATGGTCGCGGTCAGCGCGAAAGCCGGCGCCAGGGCCACCAGCAGACCGTCCCAGGGCCGTCGGGCATGCGTGCGGACCACACAGACGGCGATGACGGCCGCGCAGACCATCAGCATCCCGGCGTTGGCCATCCAGTACCACCGTTCCTGGTGCTGGATGGTGCCGCTGTGCGGAGTCAGCCAGGAGGCCACCTCCATGAACACACCGGTCAGCACCGGATACTCGAGGTACGGCATGTCGCCGGTGAGCTTGTCGAAGTAGGGCACGAGGCCGTCGGCGAAGCCGCGCCCCTGGTAGAGGTGCGGGATGTCCGAGTAGCAGGCCTTCGTGTACTGCGAGCTGGCCCCGAAGAACCAGGCACTGTGGTAGCAGGGCGCCTTCTGGACCAGCCCGAGGGCGAACATGCCGATCGCGACGAGCGCGACGACCCGCACGGGAGTCCACCAGGACGTTCCGGGCAGGATGCGCCGCCCCGCAGGGCCGCCGATCAGCTCGCTGCCGGCCGCGGCGACCTCGTCCTCCCTGGTCGGCAACACCGGGCCGGGGGCGGACTCGTGCGGGCTCGCTTGCGTCGATTCAGCACTGGGCATGCCGCCATCCTGCCGTACGCGTCTCGGAAAAGCCGTGGGCCGCCGCACCTCGACGGTGCGACGGCCCATGTTTCACGTGAAACGTCCCTACCGGACGACGCCGGTGCAGGGCTCGCGGCTAGTTGCCCGTGCCTCCGAAGAAACCGCCACTGCCATTGCCGTTGCCTCGGGTGGTGCCACCGTCGGTGCTGGTCTCCGTGGCGGTGGGCGTCGGGGTGGGAAAGCCTCCGTCCGCGCCGCCGGCGTCGTTGCCTCCGCTGCCGTCGCCGCCGTTCCGACCGCCGGTGTCCGAGCAGCCGAAGAAACCGCACTGCGACTCGGTCGGTGTGGGCGTCGGCCTGGTATGGGTCGGGGTGGGGGTCGGCGTCGGCGTGGGGCTCGACTCCTGGCTCTGGGTGGCCGAGGGAGTGGGCGTGGGGCTGGGAGCGGCGTTGACGATCTCACCGACGGGCTCGGGCTTCGGGAACGGCTTGGCCTGCTGACCTTCGAGTGCCTGCAGCATGTAGTCGTGCCAGATCTGAGACGGGAACGAGGCACCGTGGATCTTCTTCTGGCCGCCCGTTCCGTACATCTCCAGGAAGGTGCGCGACTTGTTCTTCTCGTTGTCGTCCATCCGGAACATGCTGATGGCGGTGGACAGTTGCGGGGTGTAGCCGACGAACCAGGCGGACTTGTTCCCGTCGGTGGTACCGGTCTTGCCCGCCACCTCGCGACCGGGCAGCCGGGCGTTGGTACCCGTTCCCCTGTCGACGACGGTCTTGAGAACGTCCGTCACATTGTCGGCGACCGCCGCGGTGAAGGCCTGCTTCGTGGCGCTCTTGTGCTTGTAGACCAGCCCGTCCTTGTTCTTGACCTCCAGGACGGAGAACGGGTCGTTCTGCTTGCCGCTGGCCGCGAACGTGGCGTAAGCGCCGGCCATGCGGATCGCGCTGGGGTCGGAGATGCCGATGGAGAAGGACGGGAAGCTGGTGCCGGCCAGGCTGTCCTCCTTCAGCCCCGCGTCCAGGGCCGCCTGCTTGACCTTGTCCAGCCCGACGTCCATGCCGAGCTGCACGAACGCGGAGTTCACCGACTCCCGCATCGCCTCGCGCAGATCGATCATGTAGTTCGGCGGTTTCCCATAGGACTCATTGCCGTCGTTGGTCTGCAGCCACTCCTCGCCCTTCTCGTTCTTCCAGACCGTCCCGTCGTAGTTCTTGATCTTGAGCTTGTTCTTGCCGCTGAAACGGCTCTTGGGAGAGACCTGGGTGCGCTCGTCCTGCGCCTGCGTCGGGTCCCCCTTGGGATCACGGACGCCATCCCGCATCGCCGCCGCCAGCACGAACGGCTTGAAGGTCGAGCCCACCTGCGCGCCGGTGGCATCGGCGTTGTCGGTGAAGTGCTTCGTCCAGTCCTCACCGCCGTAGATCGCCGCGATGGCCCCCGTGGCCGGATCCACCGAGGCACCGCCGAACTGGACGTGGGTGTCGGTGTCCGGACGCTTCTTCGGCTTGATGTTGGCCTTCTGGACCTTCTCGACCGCGCTCTTGAGCTCGTTGACCTTCTTCTTGTCGAAGGTCGTCGTGATCGTGTAGCCACCCAGCCGCAGCTTCTCCTGGGTGATGCCGGTCTCGTCGCTGTGGGCGACCAGGTAGCTGTTGGCCAGGTCGACGAGGTAGCCGATCTGACCGCTCAGCCTGGTGTTGGACCGCGGGTTCTGCCAGTGAGGGAGCCGGGTGTACTTGGCCCGTTCGGTGGCGCTCAGATGGCCGTACTTGACCATCTTGTCCAGGGTGTCCTGCATCTGCAGCGTGGCACGCCGGGCGTTGTCCTCGGGCGTGGCGGCCGGGTCGATGGACACGGCGCCGGCCGGGTCGTAGTACGTGGCGCCCTTGAGCATGGCCGCGAGGAAGGCGCACTCTCCGGGGTTCAGCTGGATGGCGTCCTTGTTGAAGTACGCGCGTGCGGCCGCCTGGATGCCGTACGCCCCCCGGCCGTAGTACGCCGAGTTCAGGTAGCCCGCCAGGATGTCGTCCTTCTTGACGGTGGCGCCCACCTTGATCGAGATGAAGATCTCCTTGAACTTGCGGGAGACCGTCTGGGACTGGTCGTCCAGGCGCGCGTTCTTGACGTACTGCTGGGTGATCGTGGAACCACCCTGCGTCTGACCACCGGTGGCCATGTTGAAGACCGCGCGGGCAATGCCCTTGGGGTCGATGCCGCTGTCGGTGTAGAAGGTCTTGTTCTCCTGCGAGATGACCGCCCAGCGCATCGCCTCGGGGATCTGCGAGAGGTTGACGATCTGGCGGTTCGTCTCACCGCCCGTCGCGACCATCGGAGTTCCGTCGGACCAGAGGTAGACGTTGTTCTGCGCCGTCGCGGTGTCGGCGACGTTGGGCACGCTCACCATGGCATAGCCGATGCCCGCGACCGCCACCAGGCTCCCCATGAACCCGATGAACAGTCCCGAGAGCAGCTTCCAGGAGGGCATCCAGCGTCGCCAGCCGTACTTGCCCGCCCGCGGGTAGTCGATGAACCGCTTCCTGGCGGGGGGAGCGGTCCGCCCCCGGCCGCGTCCCGGCCCGTTCGGGCCGCCGGGTCCGCCTCCTCTGCGCCGGCCACCGCTTCTCTGCGCCGCCCGGCGTGCCTCGGCGCGCCCGCCGTACGGGCGGTTCTCACCTCCCGCACCGTACGAGCCGGACCCGTGGGACGTGGACCCATAGGAGTCGGCAGGTGACCCGGTGGCGCCTCGCGGTGCCGCGCGGCGGCCGGAGGACGAACCGGACTGACCGCGTCGGGCCGCGGCACGTCCGCCTCCCTGCGGCTGCGGCGGTTTGCGACGGTGCTCGCTCATCGAACGACTACTCCTCGGGCAGGCGCACCTTTGCGCGCCTGGAAACGGCGGCTGGTTTCCGGTCCCCCCGAAGTACGGATGTGACAGGTCGCGCATTCACCCGTACTGCACCAGGGACGAGGACGTCCCCAGGCGTCACTCGGTTCCCGGTGGTGTGCATGGCGCACAGACTACGCACCGTCAAAACCCACCGGGTCCCGAAGTTCACCCCAAATCAGGCAACTTGCCTCCACCGAAACAGTGATGTGATCCCGTTCACCATGTCACCCCTTGTCGCATGCGCAGCGCCGTTCTATCGTCGTGATGTATCGAGTCGATACATCAGGGCGACATAAAGACCGTCACGGCACCCGGAGTGGCCCGCCACCACCGGGTCGCGGCAGAGAGGAGGCGACCATGGGCCGGCGTTCCGGAATCCTCGAGTTCGCCGTACTCGGCCTGCTCCGCGAGTCCCCGATGCACGGCTATGAGCTGCGCAAACGACTCAATACGTCACTGGGTGTGTTCCGAGCGTTCAGCTACGGGACCCTCTACCCCTGCCTCAAGACGCTGGTCGCGAACGGCTGGTTGATCGAGGAGCCGGGGAGCACCGCCGAGGACACCGTCGCCGCTGCACTCGCGGGGCGTCGCGCCAAGATCGTCTACCGGTTGACGGCAGAAGGTAAGGAGCACTTCGAGGAGCTGCTCTCCCAGACGGGCCCCGACACGTACGACGACGAGCACTTCGCCGCGCGCTTCGCCTTCTTCGGGCAGACGTCGCGCGACGTGCGCATGCGCGTGCTCGAGGGCCGCCGTAGTCGGCTGGAGGAGCGCTTGGAGAAGATGCGCGCCTCCCTCGCACGCACCCGGGAGCGCCTCGACGACTACACCCTTGAGCTCCAGCGCCACGGGATGGAGTCCGTGGAGCGCGAAGTGCGCTGGCTGAACGAGCTCATCGAGAGCGAGCGGGCCGGACGGGACCTCAAGGGTTCCGCCTCCAGGGGGACCGCTCAGCAGGACACCACCAATGGAGCGACGGGCGGCCTGCCCCGGACCGGGGATCGTTCCCGGCCGGATACGCCCGGCGACACCGCCACGTGAGGTCCCGTCGGGGCTTCACCGAGTACACACAGGGAGCAACCGGAATGGGTTCGGTTCGCGTAGCCATCGTCGGCGTGGGCAACTGCGCCGCATCGCTGGTGCAGGGCGTCGAGTACTACAAGGACGCCGACCCGGCCTCCAAGGTCCCGGGCCTCATGCACGTGCGGTTCGGCGACTACCACGTGCGGGACGTCGAGTTCGTCGCCGCGTTCGACGTCGACGCCAAGAAGGTCGGCCTGGACCTCGCGGACGCCATCGGCGCGTCCGAGAACAACACCATCAAGATCTGCGACGTCCCCTCCACCGGCGTGACGGTGCAGCGCGGCCACACCCTGGACGGTCTCGGCAAGTACTACCGCCAGACCATCGAGGAGTCCGCCGAGGAGCCGGTCGACGTCGTCCAGGTCCTCAAGGACAAGCAGGTCGACGTTCTGGTCTGCTACCTGCCGGTCGGCTCCGAGGACGCGGCGAAGTTCTACGCCCAGTGCGCCATCGACGCCAAGGTCGCCTTCGTCAACGCCCTCCCGGTCTTCATCGCCGGCACCAAGGAGTGGGCGGACAAGTTCACCGAGGCGGGTGTGCCGATCGTCGGTGACGACATCAAGTCGCAGGTCGGCGCCACCATCACGCACCGCGTCATGGCGAAGCTGTTCGAGGACCGGGGCGTCATCCTGGACCGCACGATGCAGCTGAACGTCGGCGGCAACATGGACTTCAAGAACATGCTCGAGCGCGAGCGCCTGGAGTCCAAGAAGATCTCCAAGACCCAGGCCGTCACCTCGCAGATCCCCGACCGGGAGCTCGGCGAGAAGAACGTCCACATCGGCCCGTCCGACTACGTGGCCTGGCTCGACGACCGCAAGTGGGCTTACGTCCGCCTCGAGGGCCGTGCCTTCGGTGACGTCCCGCTGAACCTGGAGTACAAGCTCGAGGTCTGGGACTCCCCGAACTCGGCCGGCGTCATCATCGACGCCCTGCGCGCCGCGAAGATCGCCAAGGACCGGGGCATCGGCGGCCCGATCCTGTCGGCGTCCTCCTACTTCATGAAGTCCCCACCGGTCCAGTACTTCGACGACGAGGCCCGCGAGAACGTGGAGAAGTTCATCCGCGGCGACGTCGAGCGCTGACAACCGCTCCTGCCAGGGCTGAGGGTCCCCGGGCCGGGTACGCCAGGCGTACCCGGCCCGGGGACCCTTGCCGTATGTGAGGCTGTCCCTCATGGCCGTCGTCCGTGACCTGCGCGTCTTGCTGCGCTTCAAGGATTTCCGACGCCTTCTCGGCATACGGCTGCTCTCGCAGGGCGCCGACGGCGTCTACCAGGTTGCGCTCGCCACCTACGTCGTCTTCTCCCCGGAGCATCAGGCCTCGGCCGCCGCGGTCGCCTCGGCGATGGCGGTGCTGTTGCTGCCGTACTCGCTGGTCGGCCCTTTCGCCGGAGTCCTGCTGGACCGCTGGCGGCGCCGTCAGGTCTTCCTGTACGGCAATCTGGTCCGCGCGGTCATGGCTGCGGCGACGGCCGTGCTGATGGTGGCCGCCGTCCCGGACTGGCTGTTCTACGTCTCGGCGCTGTGCGTCACCGCCGTCAACCGCTTCGTCCTCGCGGGGCTGTCCGCGGCGCTGCCACGGGTGGTCGACGCCGAGCGGCTGGTGATGGCCAACTCCCTGTCGCCGACCGCGGGCTCCCTGGCGGCCTTCGCGGGCGGCGGTCTCGCCTTCCTCGTGCGCCTGGCCGGTGCGGACTCCGACGCCGCCGTGGTGCTGCTCGGCGCCGCCCTCTATCTGTGCTCGGCCCTCGTGTCGCTGCTCATGGCTCCCGAGTTGCTCGGCCCCGACCCCGGCCCGGCGCGGCCGCGGCTGGGCGCCGCGCTGACCGGCACGGCGCGCGAGCTGGCGGCCGGCGTGCTCCATCTCGCGGCGCCGCCCCGCAGGGCAGCGGCCCGGGCGTTGATCTCGATGACGCTGATGCGCTTCTGCTACGGCGCACTGACGGTCATGGTGCTGATGCTGTGCCGCTACGGTCTGACGTCCTCCACCGGTGAGGGCCTGCGCCTGCTGGGGCTGGCCCTGGGGTTCTCCGGCGCCGGGTTCTTCGCCGCGGCGGTCGTGACCCCGTGGGCCGCGGGGCGGCTGGGCCCGGCCCGCTGGATCGCCGTGTGCGCCGGCTCGGCCGCCGTCCTGGAGCCCGCCCTCGGCCTTCCGTTCGCCACCGGCCCGCTGCTGGTCGCCGTCTTCGTCCTGGGGCTCACCACCCAGAGCGCGAAGATCGCCACGGACACGATCGTGCAGTCGGTGATCGAAGACGGTTTCCGTGGCCGGATCTTTTCCGTGTACGACGTGTTGTTCAACGTCGCCTTCGTGGGCGCCGCGGGCGTCGCCGCCCTGATGCTGCCACCGGACGGCCGCTCGGTCGTGCTCGTGGTCACGGTGGCCGTGATCTACGGGGGCGTTGCGGGATCTATGGCCCGGTTTGAACGCCAGTAAGTGTCACATCAATGACACAGACCCCCCACGGAGTGCGGGGTTGTCACCGGCGGGCTGTAGCTTACGTGCGTCTTATGTCGACGCCATGTTCGCGTCATCCTGCCTACGTTCCAGGGGGACTCCCACGTGACCACTCCGCCGCCCCAGGGCCAGAACCCGTACGCCCAGGCGCCCTCCGCTCCGATGGGGCAGCAGCCCGGCCAGCCGTACCCCCCTCAGCAGCCCTACGCCCCGTTCCCCCAGCAGCAGGGCGCGCCGGTTCCGCCGCCGCCCGCCCCGACGGGGCGCGGGGGCAAGAAGACGCTGCGCATCGTGGGCGGCATCCTCCTCGTCGTCATCGTCGCCCTGCTGAAGTTCGGCGGCGCTCTCGGGCTGGGCTGGTTCCTCGGCCGCGACGACGCTGAGACCACCTCGGTGGGCGCGTGCATGCACAACAAGGGCACGATGAGCGATCCGGACCTCAAGGAGGTCGACTGCTCGTCCAGTGAGGCGCAGTACAAGGTGGTTCAGAAGTTCGACGGCTCGACCGACCAGGACAAGTGTGAGGCCGTCACCGACGCGACGATCTCCTACGTCCAGTACGGCGGCGGCCACGATGTGGTGCTCTGCCTGAAGGAAAGCAAGTAGCACCCGTTGTCATGACGCAGGGGCGACGTTTCACGTGAAACGTCGCCCCTCTCGCGTGCCGGGGTCGTGTTTCACGTGAAACGCGACCCCGCCGCCCGTCTCAGCCCTGCTCGGCCCACCATTCCTTCAGGGCCGCCACCGCCGCGTCGTGCCCCATCGGGCCGTTCTCCAGGCGCAGCTCGAGCATGTGCTGGTAGGCGCGGCCGACGTCCGGGCCGGGCTTGATCCCCAGGATCTCCATGATCTGGTTGCCGTCCAGGTCCGGGCGGATCGCGTCCAGTTCCTCCTGCTCCTGCAACTGGGCGATGCGCTTCTCCAGGCCGTCGTAGGCACGGGAGAGAGCGGCCGCCTTGCGCTTGTTGCGCGTGGTGCAGTCGGAGCGGGTCAGCTTGTGCAGGCGGTCGAGGAGTGGGCCGGCGTCACGGACGTAACGGCGTACCGCCGAGTCCGTCCACCCGCTGGTGCCATAGCCGTGGAACCGCAGGTGCAGCTCGACGAGGCGGGAGACGTCCTTCACCAGCTCGTTGGAGTACTTCAGGGCGGTCATGCGCTTCTTGGTCATCTTCGCGCCGACCACCTCGTGGTGGTGGAAGGAGACCCGGCCGTCCTTCTCGAAGCGCCGGGTGCGCGGCTTGCCGATGTCGTGCAGCAGCGCGGCCAGTCGCAGCGTGAGGTCGGGGCCGTCCTCCTCCAGGGCCATCGCCTGCTCCAGGACGATCAGCGTGTGGTCGTAGACGTCCTTGTGCCGGTGGTGCTCGTCGCTCTCCAGACGCAGGGCCGGCAGCTCGGGCAGCACGTGGTCGGCGATTCCCGTGTCCACAAGAAGAGACAGGCCCTTGCGTGGGTAGGCGGACAGGATCAGCTTGTTGAGTTCGTCCCGTACGCGTTCGGCGGAGACGATCTCGATCCGTCCGGCCATCTCCTTCATCGCCGTGACGACCTCGGGGGCGACGTCGAAGTCGAGCTGGGCGGCGAAACGCGCGGCCCGCATCATGCGCAGCGGGTCGTCGGAGAAGGACTCCTCAGGCGTTCCGGGGGTGCGCAGCACGCGCCCCGCGAGGTCCTCCAGACCGCCGTGCGGGTCGATGAACCTCTTCTCCGGAAGGGCCACCGCCATCGCGTTGACGGTGAAATCCCGGCGGACGAGGTCTTCCTCGATGGAGTCGCCGTACGACACCTCGGGCTTGCGCGAGGTGCGGTCGTAGGCCTCGGACCGGTAGGTCGTCACCTCGATCTGGAAGGACCGGTCGGCGTCCTCGACGCGGGCCTGCTTCTGGGCGCCGACCGTGCCGAAGGCGATGCCCACGTCCCACACCGCGTCCGCCCAGGGCCGCACGATCTTCAATACGTCCTCGGGACGGGCGTCGGTCGTGAAGTCCAGGTCGTTGCCGAGCCGGCCGAGCAGCGCGTCCCGGACCGAGCCGCCGACCAGGGCGAGGGAAAATCCGGCCTCCTGGAAGCGGCGCGCGAGGTCGTCGGCGACGGGGGCCACTCGCAGCAGTTCGCTCACGGCGCGCTGCTGCACCTGGCTCAGGGCAGAGGAAGTGTCATCGTTGGCGTTCGGCACAACAGAAAAGGGTACGTGGCCCGGGCGCCGGGCCGCCGCTGCATAAGGGGCCCGACCGCGGCAACATGTACCGGCCCCGGCTTCTCCCCCTTCCTCGCCCGTCACTCCGTACCTCCGCTCAGCTCTCCGCCGTGCACAAGGCGCGTCTTTGTGACGTACTGAACAGCATCCCCGGATAGGGGCATATCCAGGGCGCTCGCGCCCCGCCATCGATCTTGTGGCTGCCTCCGTGGCACTTCCCCTTGGCGCGCATCGTTACCATGCGTGGACGCACATTCCGACGACCACTGACGACGACGAGGGACGGGCGAGCGCGTGGCCGAGGCGGCAGACTTCCAGGGGACCAGTCCCTCACCTGCCCGCCGCCTGTTGCGGCGGGCAGGGGCACTGCTCGCCGGGGCGCCCCTGCTGGCCGGTCTGCTCCAGTTCTCGGCCGCTCCCAGTGCGCACGCCACCGGCCAGGACTCGCTCCGAGCCGCCTCCGGCTCCCGCACGGTGGCCGTTTCCCTCGACTCGCTCAGCCCCAGCGTCCCCTCGGACGACGACACGCTGACCGTCTCGGGCACCGTGACGAACAACGGCAAGCAGGCGGTCACCGACGCCCACGTGGGTCTGCGCGTCGGCCAGGAACTGGGCACCCGCTCCGCGATCGACGACGTCGCCCGGCGGACGGATTTCGTACCCGGCGCCGACGGCCCGGAGATCGACGACAAGTACACCCAGAAGTTCGCCGAGCTTGCCCCCGGAGTCGCCGAGCACTTCAGCGTCTCTGTACCGGTCGACAAGCTGAACCTGGACGGGGACGGCGTCTACGAGCTCTCCGTCTCGCTGTCCGGCCAGACTTCCGCGCGGCCGTGGGAGCAGGTGCTGGGCATCCGGCACACCTTCCTGCCCTGGCAGGCCGGCGATGCGGACACAAAGACGAAGACGACGTTTCTGTGGCCGCTGATGTCCACCGCCCACATGACGGCGGAGACCGGCCCCGGCGCGCAGCAGACCCCGGTCTTCCTCAACGACGACCTCGCCAAGGACATCGCCCCCGGCGGCCGGCTGGAACGGATGCTGACCCTGGGCAAGGACTTGGACGTCACCTGGGTGATCGACCCGGATCTGCTGGCGTCCGTCGACGCCATGACGCGCAACTACCGCGTCCAGCCGAAGGCCGGCTCCACCCCGGTCGCCGGCACCCACCAGGCCGTGGCCAAGGAGTGGCTTGCGGAACTGCAGCAGGCGGTGGCGGGCAAGGAAGTCGTGGCGCTGCCCTTCGCCGACCCGGATCTGGCCTCCCTCGCCCACCACGGCACGAGCGTCACCGGATCGCTGAGCCAGCTCAAGGATGCCACCGATGTCGCCGGCAGCACGGTGGAAACCGTGCTCCACGTGAAGCCCGACACGGACTTCGCCTGGCCGGTGGACGGAGCCGTCGACCCGGCGATCGTCAGGGTCGCCACCTCCGCGGGCGCGGACAAGGTCATCGCGCGCAGCGACAGCATCCAGGAGTCCGACGCCCTGACCTACACGCCCTCCACGTCCCGGCCGGTCGGCGGGGGCACCACCGCAGTCGTCGCCGACGCACGGCTGTCGACGGCGTTCGAGGGTGACATGACGCGTGCCGGCACTGGCACACTCGCCGTGCAGCGTTTCCTGGCCCAGAGCCTGGCGCTGAACATCCAGACGAGCAAGCAGCGCAGCGTCGTCGTCGCCCCACAGCGCATGCCCAGCGTGAGCCAGGCGCAGGTCATGGCCCAGGCCCTCACCGCTCTGCAGCAGAGCACCTGGTCCCAGTCCCAGAACCTGGCCGCTGCGGCCAAGGCCAAGCCGGACCCCGAGGCCACGACCAAGATCCCTCCGGCCTCGGACTACCCTTCCTCGCTGCGCCAGCGTGAGCTCAGACACTCCGCCTTCGCGGTGATCGCCAGGACGCAGGACAAGGTCGACAACTTCAAGGTCGTGCTCACCGACCAGTCCCGGGTCGTCACGCCGTTCGGCCGGGCCATGAACCGCGAGATGTCCACGTCGTGGCGGGGCCGCAGGAGCGCGGCGGAGAGCTTCCGAGGCGGGGTGGAGGCCTATCTCGACGACCTCACCGACGAGGTCAAGCTGATCGACAAGTCGGAGACCAAGCTCTCCGGCCACAGCGCCACGATCCCCGTGACCGTGCAGAACAACCTGGTGCAGGGCGTCGACCATCTGGTGCTGCGGCTCACCTCCACCAACCCGACCCGCCTCAAGATCGGCGGCGAGGCCTACTGGGAGCAGCCGGTGGCGGTCTCCGGCGGCCACACCCAGTCCGTGAAGTTCCCCACGTCGGCCAACGCCAACGGTCCCGTCACGGTGATCGCCCAGCTCTACACGCAGGACGGCCAGGTGTACGGCGCGCCCGTCACCTTCGACGTGAAGGTCACCGAGATCACCGCCACCGTGATGCTGGTCATCGGGGGTGGCGTACTGCTCCTCGTCCTCGCCGGCTTCCGCATGTACACCCAGCGCAAGCGGGCGGCGGCCAGGGAAGAGGCGGAGGCCGGGCAGGAGAAGGACGACACCGAGGACGGCTCCGGCGACCTCGACGAGTCCGCTTCGAGCGAGGCCGGACCGAAGACCGGCGGACCGGAGAACCCCGAGACCCCTGCCGAGCGTCTCACGGAAGAGTCGGGATCGCGTTCTCGGGCAGAAGCCCCGGAGCACGCGAGTGACCCGGCACCGGACACCGCAGCGGAAAGCGCCGACCCGTCCGGCACGGGTGAGAAGGTGGACCGTTGAGGATGTCGTGGCCCGGAGGGCCCGGGACGATGAGGTGGGGTAAGCATGAACGCGCCGTACGACGGTGACCGCGGCCAGGGCGTGGACGGCTCGGGTCACCACGACGCACCGCCCCCTGAACACGGTCAGATGCCGCAACAGCCTCCGGCGGACATGTACCTCCAGGACGCCTACGCCGAGGACCCCTACCGGGCGCAGGACCTGACGGCCCAGGACCCGGTCGGCGAGGCGCTGTACGACCGTGCCGCGCACCCGCCGCCGCCCGCGGGCACGTACGAGCCGCAGCAGCCGCTGTACGGTGCCCCACAGCCGTCGCCGTACGCCCCCGATCCTCGCGTGTGGGCGCAGACCCCACCGCCGGAGCCGTCCGGCACCACCCAGTACCTGCCGTACGGCGAGGACCCCCGCACCACGCAGTTCGTGGGCGTCGACGACCTGGTCAGCCACTCCGGCGAGGAGCACCACGAACCGGACGCCTTCGCGCACCTCTTCCGCGACCAGCAGCAGGGCGGATACCAGGACCCGCGCCAGGTCGGCTACCAGACCCCCGAGGCGCAGGGCTACGACCCGCGGCAGAGCGGCTACCAGGCCGCCTCCTCTGGTCCGCACGGCTACCCGGCGCCGCAGGGGATGGGCGGGCGTCCGTCCATGGACGTTCCCTCGATCCCCGGCCCCGCTCCCGCCCCGGCAGGCACCGGTACCGTCGCTCCGCCGTCCGCTGCGGCCCCCGCGTCCGCTCCGGCGCCCGCTCCGGCGAAGAAGGGCGGCAAGGCCTCGGGCCTGCTGAAGTCGAGTGCGGTGATGGCGGCGGGCACTCTGGTCTCCCGACTCACCGGGTTCATCCGTTCCGCGCTGATCGCATCGGCGCTGGGCATCGGCCTGCTCGGCGACACCTTCCAGGTCGCGTACCAGTTGCCGACCATGATCTACATCCTGACCGTCGGTGGCGGCCTCAACTCGGTCTTCGTCCCACAGCTCGTCCGCTCCATGAAGGAGGACGAGGACGGCGGCGAGGCCTACGCCAACCGGCTCCTGACACTGGTCATGCTGGCCCTCGGCGTGCTCACCGTGGTCGCCGTACTCGGGGCCCCCTATCTGATCCGCCTGCTGTCCGACTCCGTCGCCAGCGACCCGCCGGCGAACGAGGTCGGCGTCACCTTCGTCCGGTACTTCCTGCCCTCGATCTTCTTCATGGGCATCCACGTGGTCATGGGACAGGTCCTCAACGCGCGCGGGAAGTTCGGCGCGATGATGTGGACGCCGGTGCTGAACAACATCGTCATCATCATCACGCTCGGCACCTTCATCTGGGTGTACGGCAGCGCCGCGCACTCCGGGATGAAGGTCACCAACATCCCGCCCGAAGGACAGCGGCTGCTCGGCGTCGGCGTGCTGCTCGGAATGGTCGTGCAGGCCCTGGCGATGATCCCGTACCTGCGCGAGTCCGGATTCCGGTTGCGTCCACGGTTCGACTGGCGAGGACACGGCCTGGGCAAGGCCATGACGCTGGCCAAGTGGACCGTGCTGTTCGTCCTCGCCAACCAGGCCGGAGCGCTCGTCGTCACCCAGTTGTCCACATCGTCGGGCAACCAGGCCCACATGGACGGCACCGGCTTCGCCGCCTACGCCAACGCCCAGCTGATCTGGGGCCTGCCGCAGGCCATCATCACCGTCTCCCTGATGGCGGCCCTGCTGCCGCGGATCTCCCGCTCGGCCCACGAGGACGATGCCGGCGCCGTCCGCGAGGACATCTCGCAGGGCCTGCGCACGACGGCCGTCGCGATCGTTCCGGTCGCTTTCGCCTTCGTCGCCATGGGCGTCCCGATCTGCACGCTGATCTTCGGCTCCGCCGGCACCGGCGCCGCCACGAACACGGGTTACATGCTGATGGCCTTCGGTCTCGGCCTCATCCCGTACTCCGTGCAATACGTCGTGCTGCGGGCCTTCTACGCCTACGAGGACACCCGCACGCCCTTCTACAACACGGTCATCGTGGCCGCGGTCAACGCGGGTGCCTCCGTCCTCTGTTACTACCTGCTTCCGGCCCGCTGGGCCGTGATCGGCATGTCCGCCGCCTACGGTCTCGCCTACGCCATCGGTGTGGGCGTCGCCTGGAGCCGGCTGCGCAAGCGGCTCGGCGGCGACCTCGACGGGGCGCGCGTGATGCGGACGTACACCCGGCTGTGCATCGCGGCGGTCCCGGCGGCGCTGCTCAGCGGCGCGGCCTGCTACGCCATCGGTCACTCCCTCGGCCAGGGCGTCATCGGGTCGTTCGCCGCGCTGCTGGCGGGCGGGGCCCTGCTGCTGGGCGTCTTCTTCGTCGCCGCCCGACGGATGCGCATCGAGGAACTCAACTCGCTCGTCGGCATGGTCCGTGGCCGTCTGGGACGTTGAGGCGGGGGTACACGCACAACCATCGTCCGCAGCTGTGTGTCGTGCATAGCAGCGGACTGTGGGCACAATTGGTTTCGGCGTCGGACAGCGCGCAATGGATGGGGAGGCAGGAGCGACGGTGGCAGAACGGAGCACGGCTGCCGTCGACGTGGCAGACAACAGCGGCGACAAGTCGCTGACCGCGGAGGCGGACCAGTCCACGGCCGACGGGGTGGCCCAGAACCGGGAGCGGGACACGGACAACGACGAGGCGCAGGAAAACGCCGGGACCGAGCGTCCCGGAAGGAAGGCCTCACCGCCTGAACTGCACAGCGGTCACAAGCTGGCCAGACGCTACCGTCTCGAGGAGTGCGTCACCCGTCTGGACGGATTCAGCAGTTGGCGAGCGGTGGACGAGAAACTCCGCCGTGCCGTCGGCGTGCACGTCCTGCCCGCGGACCACAGCCGAGCCCGCGCGGTACTGGCCGCGGCCCGCTCCTCCGCCCTGCTGGGGGACCCCCGCTTCGTCCAGGTCCTCGACGCCGTCGAGGAGAACGATCTCGTCTACGTCGTCCATGAATGGCTGCCGGACGCCGTCGAACTGACGACGCTGCTGTCCGCCGGGCCTCTGGAGCCGCACGACGCCTACCAGTTGGTCAGCCAGGTCGCCTCCGCCATGGCCGCGGCGCACCGCGAGGGCCTCGCGCATCTGCGCCTGAACCCCAACGCCGTGCTGCGCGCCTCCACCGGCCAGTGGCGCATCCGCGGCCTGGCCGTGAACGCCGCGCTGCGCGGCATCAGCTCCGACACCCCGCAGCGCACCGACACCGAGGCGATCGGCGCCCTGCTGTACGCGGCGCTCACGCAGCGCTGGCCGTACGAGAACGACGCCTATGGCCTGACCGGTCTGCCCAAGGACATCGGGCTCATCCCGCCCGACCAGGTGCGCGCCGGTGTCCATCGCGGTCTGTCCGAGCTGTCCATGCGCGCCCTCGTCAACGACGGTGCCACCGCCTCCCGCCACGAGTCTCCGTGCACCACTCCGGAGGAACTGGTCAAGGCGATCGGTGAGATGCCGCGGATCCGTCCGCCGGAGCCCTCGTTCACCACACCGCCGGAGTATCAGGGCACGTCCTACCAACAGGGCACTTATGGTCGTCCGGTCCCGCGTCCCGGCGCCGGCCAGCCTGTTCCGGCCCCGCCGCCCGCGCTGCAGAGCCGCACGGGCAAGGCCCTGAAGTGGGCCGTGTCCGCGCTCCTCATCGCCGCGCTCGGACTGGGCAGCTGGCAGCTCGCCGACGCCTTGATGGACCAGGGCGGCAAGTCCACCAAGGACAGCCAGACTCAGACGCAGGACGGCGGCAACAAGAACGAGCATCAGCCGAAGCCGCCCCGACCGATCGCCATCAGCAGAGTCCATGACTTCGACCCGTTCGGAGACGGCTCGGAAAAGTCGTCCGACACGGGCAAAGTGGTAGACGGTGATCCGAGTTCGTACTGGCAGACCGACTACTACACGAGTGCGGACTTCGGGAGGCTGAAGTCCGGGCTGGGCGTCATTCTCGATCTCGGCAAGGTCCAGCAGGTCGGAAAGGTGACCGTCTCGTTCGTCGGGTCGACGTCCGTCGAACTACGTGCCGCGAGTGGGGACGGAGGGACGGAGCCGACATCCTTCGGCAGCTACGCCAAGGTCGCATCGGGTTCCGGCACGAGTGTGACGCTCAAGCCTGGTCGTCCTCTCACAGCGCGCTATCTCCTGGTATGGCTCACGAAGCTGCCGTTGCAGACGGACGGCACCTACCGGGCCAGAGTGGCGGACATCAAGGTGACCACCTGATCAGGTACCACCGTCAACAGACGGCGGTTGTCGGGCGAGGGGGGTGAAGGTGCGTGCCGCAGGGCCTCGAAGGCGTCTCCGATCATGAGCTTCTGACCCGCCATGTGGCGGGCGACCCCGACGCCTTCGGTGAGCTTGTGCGGCGGCACCGTGACCGGCTCTGGGCGGTCGCCCTGCGCACGCTGGGGGACCGCGAGGAGGCCGCCGACGCCGTGCAGGACGCGTTTGTCTCCGCCTACCGCGCCGCCCACACCTTCCGCGGCCAGTCGGCCGTCACGACCTGGCTGCACCGGATCACGGTGAACGCCTGCCTGGACCGGGCCCGCAAGGCAGCCACCCGGAGGACCTCTCCGGTGGACGACACCGAGCGACTGGAACAGCTCCTGGAGCCGCACGAGTCGGCCTCGGCGCCCGCCGAGCGCAACGACGTGCAGCGGCAGCTCGTCGAGGCGCTGGGCACCCTCCCGCCCGACCAGAGGGCCGCCCTGGTGCTGGTGGACATGCAGGGCTATCCCGTCGCCGAGGCCGCCCGCATCCTCGATGTACCCACCGGAACGGTGAAGAGCCGCTGTGCCCGGGGCAGAGCCAGACTTCTGCCCTTGCTCACCCATCTACGGCCGGGCGGGCCCGGTGACGACAAGGACGAGAAAGAGCCGGGCACGGGACGGAACCGGACGCAGGGGACATCCGTCCCACCGGCAGCGGCATCCCGGATCAGGGATGCGCAGGACCCCGGGCCACATGATTCAGCTGCTGTGAAGGGCGGAGGTGGGCGAGCGTGACATTCACGACGGATACGGCCGGGCACCCGGACGTCGCCGAGATCTCCGAGCTCACCGAAGGCCTGCTGCCTCCCTCCCGGGCCGAGGAACTGCTCCGGCACCTGGAGGAGTGCTCCTCCTGTGCCGACGTCCATGAGTCGCTGGAGGAGATCCGAGGGCTGCTCGAGGCCCCGGTGGAGCCCGTGGAGATGCCCCTGGACGTCGTGGAACGGATCGACGCGGCTCTTGCCGCCGAACGCGCCGGCGGAATCACCATCGACCGCACCCTCGACCGAGCCGTCCAGGACACCGGCGACGGTGACCACGCGCGCGTTTCACGTGAAACATCGTGCCCTGACCGCCCGGCGGGTCACGCCCGCACCGATGGCACCGGGCCGGGCCGCAAGACCCGCACCCGTCGCGGGCGCCGTCGGGTCGCCGTCCTCGGCACCGCCCTCACCGTCGCCGCCCTGGGCGTCGCGTCGGTAGTGCTGACATCCCGGCACGACGACCAGGGGTCCGACAGCACAGCTCACGGCCGGTCGAGCGCCTCCGCGGACACCTTCTCGGAGGGGACGCTCAAGAACCGGGTCACGAGTCTCCTCGACAAGACGCAGAAGGCTCAGGGCACCACCCACGCACCGCACAGCTTCGGTGCGGGTTCGGACCCGGGACCCGACAAGCCGAACCTTCTCAAGAGCGCGCCCACCGTCTCGGTTCCCCCGTGTGTCCTGGAAGACCTGGGAAGCAGCGCGAACCCGCTCGCCGCCGAGGCGGGCACCTACGGCGGTAAAGACGCCTATCTGCTGGTACTGCCCGACGCCTCCGGGAACGGCACCCACGTCACGGCCTACGTCGTCGACGCGACGTGTGTCCACCGCCCCTCGGCCGCCGCCACGGTTCTGCTCTCACGCTCCTACACGCGTTCCTGAGGCGAACGCCAACTCGTCTGGCTGCTCGGTACTCCCATCATCGAGGTAGCTCCGTGTGGCCGGGCGCACCGGGAATGTACGCCCCTTAGGATCCGTTGGGTGGGGTGAGAGCAATGAGCAAGGCTCCCCCCGGCAGTAGGTCACAGTCCAGAGACGAGGAATCAAGCCGTGAGCGACGTCCGTAACGTGATCATCATCGGCTCCGGGCCTGCCGGCTACACGGCGGCGCTCTACACCGCGCGCGCGTCGCTGAAGCCGCTGGTGTTCGAGGGCGCCGTCACCGCGGGGGGTGCGCTGATGAACACCACCGAGGTGGAGAACTTCCCCGGCTTCCGTGACGGCATCATGGGCCCCGAGCTCATGGACAACATGCGCGCCCAGGCCGAGCGCTTCGGCGCCGAGCTGGTGCCGGACGATGTGGTCGCCGTCGACCTGACGGGCGAGATCAAGACCGTCACGGACACCTCGGGCACGGTGCACCGCGCCAAGGCCGTGATCGTCACCACCGGCTCGCAGCACCGCAAGCTCGGCCTGCCGAACGAGGACGCCCTCTCCGGTCGCGGTGTCTCGTGGTGTGCCACGTGTGACGGCTTCTTCTTCAGGGAGCAGCACATCGCGGTGATCGGTGGTGGTGACACCGCCATGGAGGAGGCCACCTTCCTCTCCCGCTTCGCCAAGTCCGTCACCATCGTCCACCGCCGGGACACCCTGCGTGCCTCCAAGGCCATGCAGGAGCGCGCCTTCGCCGACCCGAAGATCAAGTTCGTCTGGGACAGCGAGGTGGCGGAGATCCAGGGTGAGCAGAAGCTCTCCGGGCTGAAGCTGCGCAACATCAAGACGGGTGAACTCTCGGACCTGCCGGTGACGGGACTGTTCATCGCGATCGGCCACGACCCGCGGACCGAGCTCTTCAAGGGCCAGCTGGACCTGGACGAGGAGGGCTACCTGAAGGTCGCCTCACCCTCGACCCGTACCAATCTCACCGGCGTCTTCGGCGCCGGTGACGTGGTCGACCACACCTATCGGCAGGCCATCACCGCGGCCGGCACCGGCTGCTCCGCCGCTCTCGACGCCGAGCGCTTCCTCGCCGCCCTCGCGGACAACGAGCAGAAGGCCGAGCCCGAGAAGACCTCTGTCTGAGACCCCAACCCACCCCACCACCCGCATCAGTTAAGGAGCCCGCCGTGGCAGGCACCCTGAAGAACGTGACCGACTCCTCCTTCGAGGAGGATGTCCTCAAGAACGACAAGCCCGTCCTGGTGGACTTCTGGGCCGCCTGGTGCGGTCCCTGCCGCCAGATCGCGCCGTCCCTCGAGGCGATCGCCGCCGAGTACGGCGAGAAGATCGAGATCGTCAAGCTCAACATCGACGAGAACCCGGGTACGGCCGCCAAGTACGGCGTCATGTCGATCCCGACGCTGAACGTCTACCAGAACGGCGAGGTCGCCAAGACCATCGTCGGCGCCAAGCCGAAGGCCGCGATCCTGCGCGACCTCGAGGACTTCATCGCCGAGTGACTCGGTAGGCCGTCGAGCAGACGGTGCATGTTTCACGTGAAACACGAATGGGCCAACCCTCTGGGGTCGGCCCATTCGTGTTGGACGGCGACACTGGGCGGCCCTCACAGCGGTCGGAGTGCCGGCTCCTTCTGCACCGCTCCCAGTAGCCGATCGATCGCCATTTCCACGTCTTCCCGCCAGGAGAGGGTCGATCGCAGCTCCAGCCGCAGCCGAGGGTAGGTCGGGTGATGCCGGACCGTCTTGAAGCCGACCGCCAGCAGGTGGTCGGCCGGCAGCACACAGGCAGGTTCCTTCCACCGGGCGTCGCCGAAGGCCTCGATGGCCTTGAAGCCCCGGCGCAGCAGATCCTTCGCAACCGTCTGGACCAGCACGCGCCCCAGGCCCTGTCCCTGATAGCCCGGCATGATGAAGCCGGTCATCAACAGCACCGCGTCCGCAGACGCCGGGCTCGTGGGAAAGGCCATGGACCGCGGCACATAGGCAGGGGGAGCGTAGAGCACGAAGCCCACCGGTACGTCGTCGACGTAGACCACTCGGCCACAGGAACCCCAGTCCAGGAGGACGGCGGAGATCCACGCCTCCTTCTCCAGCGCCGGCGTACCTGCCTTCACCGCGGCTTGGCCACTGACAGGATCCAGTTCCCAGAAGACACACGCACGGCAGCGCTTGGGGAGGTCCTGGAGGTTGTCCAGCGTGAGCGGTTGGAGCCTACGGCCCATGAAGGCTGATCCTCGCTTCCTGCGCCCGCGACGTCACGAGCGGCCGTCAACCAGACGTGCTGCCGGAATGATGCGCCGTACCTGATCGCATCGTATCCAGGAAGCGATTGCATCGATACCGCCTCAAAGCAAAGGACGGACCGTGTTCCGGTATAGACCGGACACGGCCCGTCCCAGTCGGGCCTCTTCTGTCATGCGTGCGAATCGAAGCCGTCTGCCCTCGCCGAAGCCGTCCCTTACGCAAGGGGGCTCAGTCGTCCGCCTCCTCCGGTTCGCCCTCCACGAGGCTCTTCTGGAGGACTGGGCCCTCGCCGGGGGCCAGGGTGCCGAGGATGCGCTCCAGGTCTTCCATGGAGGCGAACTCGACGGTGATCTTGCCCTTCTTCTGGCCCAGGTCCACCTTCACCCGGGTCTCGAAGCGGTCGGACAGCCGGGTCGCAAGATCCGACAGCGCGGGAGAGACCCGGGCCCCGGCACGGGGGCCCTTGGACCGCGGTACCGCCTGCGGCCGCGCACCCATCAGCTGCACGATCTCCTCGACGGCACGCACCGAGAGTCCCTCGGCCACGATCCGGCGGGCCAGCCGGTTCTGCTCCTCCGGGTCCTCGACCGACAGCAGAGCCCGAGCGTGTCCGGCGGACAGCACTCCGGCAGCGACCCGGCTCTGCACCGCGGCCGGCAGCTTCAGCAGCCGCAGCGTGTTCGAGACCTGCGGACGGGACCGGCCGATGCGGTCGGCCAGCTGGTCATGAGTGCAGTTGAAGTCCTTCAGCAGCTGGTCGTAGGCCGCCGCCTCTTCCAGCGGGTTCAGCTGCGCTCGGTGGAGGTTCTCCAGCAGGGCGTCCAGAAGAAGCTTCTCGTCGTCCGTGGCCCGCACGATCGCCGGGATCGCCTCGAGCCCCGCCTCGCGGCAAGCCCGCCAGCGTCGCTCACCCATGATGAGCTCGTACCGCTCGGGATTGAGCTGCCGTACGACGACGGGCTGGAGGAGGCCGACCTCCTTGATGGAGGTGACGAGTTCGGCGAGCGCGTCCTCGTCGAAGACCTCACGCGGCTGGCGCGGGTTCGGCGTGATGGAGTCGAGAGGGATCTCCGCGAAGTGGGCTCCCATGGGAGGGGCCGGCACGTCCGGGGTGCCGCTCGCCGGCAGCTCCTCCGTTTCACGTGAAACAGAGGGCAGTGCCGTCACCTTCGCCGCGGCCACCCCGCGATCACTGCGATCAGCGGTCAGTACCGGAACGGCCGCAGGTGATGTGGAGGCGGCGCCCCCGACCGCCGCCGGCGCCGACGGCCTCTCTCCTGTGGGGGCAGGTGGGATCAGTGCTCCCAGGCCACGGCCCAGCCCCCTTCGTCGCTCGCTCACTGAATCCCCTCCACCATGCTCGGGTCGCTCTGTGCGCCGATGTGGGCACCCGTGGGGTCATAACTGACGCCAACGCCCTTCAGCGCGATTTCTCGTGCCGCCTCGAAGTAGGAGAGGGCACCGCTCGAACCTGGATCGTAAGTCAGCACCGTCTGTCCGTAGCTGGGCGCCTCGGAGATTCGGACGGAACGAGGAATGCTCGTCCTCAGCACCTCGTCGCCGAAGTGGCTGCGCACCTCTTCCGCGACCTGGGACGCCAGGCGCGTCCGGCCGTCATACATGGTGAGCAGGATGGTCGAGACGTGCAGGGCGGGATTGAGGTGCCCGCGGACCAGGTCGACGTTGCGCAGCAGTTGCCCCAAGCCCTCGAGCGCGTAGTACTCGCACTGGATCGGGATGAGAACCTCCTGCCCGGCGACCAGCGCATTGACCGTCAGCAGGCCGAGCGAGGGCGGGCAGTCGATGAGGATGTAGTCCAGCGGCTGTTCGTAGGCCTGGATCGCCCGCTGCAACCGACTCTCTCGGGCCACCAGGGACACCAGCTCGATCTCCGCACCGGCGAGATCGATCGTGGCGGGGGCGCAGAAGAGACCTTCGACGTCGGGAACGGGCTGGACGACCTCTGCCAGCGGCTTGCTCTCCACCAATACGTCATAGATGGAGGGCACTTCGGCATGGTGGTCGATACCGAGTGCGGTGGAGGCATTCCCCTGGGGATCGAGGTCGACCACCAGGACGCGACTGCCGTGCAGAGCCAGTGAAGCGGCAAGATTGACGGTCGTCGTCGTCTTGCCCACGCCACCCTTCTGGTTGGCCACCACGATGACTCGGGTCTGTTCGGGCCGCGGAAGGCCCTCACCGGCGCGGCCTAGAGCCTCGACCGCCAGTTGGGCAGCACGACCGATCGGAGTGTCGTCCATCGGGGGCAGTGTTTCACGTGAAACATTCTCCCCCATCGACTCGGTACGGGGACCGGGGACCGGATCGGTCATCGGTCCCGCGATGTTGGCGTCGGACCGCAAGGATTCACTCTCCTCGACTTCAGGCTCGCAATGAACAGAGCCTCCCATGCCATCGGGGTCGCGAACCAGTGAGGGCTGGCGTTCTGTGGAGAAATCCACCTCTGTGGACAACCCCGTTCCCTTTCCGAGTGAACCGAGCGGCTTACGATCGCGGGGTTGGGCCGCAGCGCGACCACGGTTGATGATGCCGTGCAACAGTGAGCGATGTTTCACGTGAAACACGATGCACAGCAGCCGTGGCCGAACTGTCGCGACACTCCGTTATGTGCAGGTTGGGCAGCTTGTGTGGAGTACGCCCGATCATGTGAGCCGGCCATCGGCGCCCCCACGACAGGAGTTGTCAGCGACGGCGTCGCGTACGCCCTGTCCGGGCCGCCTTCGCCCGCTTGGCCGCGAAGCGCACACCACCCGGGCTCTCTCCGACCTCGACGCGCACCACTGTGGACAGCGGATCCACGACGCCCTCACCCACATGCAGGATGGACGTCTCCACCGCGCCGAGCTTGCTCAGAGCGGTGGACGCGCTCTTCAGTTCCTCCTCGGCCGTATCACCCTTGAGGGCGAGCATCTCGCCGTACGGGCGCAGCAGGGGAATGCCCCAGGTGGCCAGCCGGTCCAGTGGGGCAACGGCCCGAGCGGTCACCACGTGGACCGGCGGAATCTTGCCCATGACCTCCTCGGCCCGCCCCCGGACGACCGTCACATGGTCCAGTCCGAGGAGCTCGACGACCTCCGTGAGGAAGGTGGTACGCCGCAGCAGCGGCTCCAGCAGCGTGATCTTCAGGTCGTCCCGGACCAGCGCCAGGGGAATACCCGGCAGACCCGCGCCGGAGCCGACGTCGCACACCGTCACCTGCTCGGGGACGACCTCGGAGAGCACCGCACAGTTCAGCAGGTGCCGCTCCCACAGACGGGGTACCTCACGCGGGCCGATGAGCCCTCGCTGAACTCCTGCCTCGGCCAGCAGCTCGGCGTACCGGACCGCATCCGCGAAGCGATCACCGAATACGTCGCGTGCCTGCTCGGGCGCAGGGGGGAGCTCCGCTGCCTCCGTCACGAAGACCGTCCTTCCGTACCGCATCAGCGCTCTCGGCGCCGACCACCAGAACTACCAGGCTGACAAGATTGCGGCCCCGCCTGCGCAACAGACGGGGCCGGTGGAGTGTGAGACCGCTCAGGCGGGAAGCACGACGACGAAGCGCTGCGGCTCCTCGCCCTCGGACTCGCTGCGCAGGCCCGCGGCCTTGACCGCGTCGTGCACGACCTTGCGCTCGAAGGGGGTCATCGGCTTCAGCTTCACGGGCTCGCCGCTGCTCCTGGCCTCCGCCGCGGCCTTGGCACCCAGCTCGGACAGCTCGGTCCGCTTCCTGGCCCGGTAGCCCGCGACGTCCAGCATGAGGCGGCTGCGATCGCCCGTTTCCCGGTGCACCGCCAGGCGAGTGAGCTCCTGCAGCGCCTCCAGCACCTCGCCGTCCCGGCCGACCAGCTTCTGCAGGTCACGGCTGCCGGTGTCGCTGATGATCGAGACAGAGGCGCGGTCGGCCTCGACATCCATGTCGATGTCGCCGTCGAGGTCGGCGATGTCCAGCAGACCCTCGAGGTAGTCCGCCGCGATCTCGCCCTCCTGCTCCAGGCGGGTCAGGGCGTCTGCACCCTCGGCAGCGGCGGGGGTGGTGCCTTCCGTCACGGGATGGGCTCCTTCTTACTTCTTGGACGGGGACTTGGGCCGCTGCGGGCCCTTGCGCTGCCCGGACTGCGCCTTGCTGCGCTGCGCGGGCTGGGCCTTGGCCCGGTCGCCGTTCCCGGACTTCGGGGCGGCCTCGCGGGCAGCGGCGGGCGGGACGTCCTGCGGCTCGCCGGACTTGCTCAGCGACGTCGACGGCGTATCGGGGTCGGCTTCACCGGCCCCGGCCGCCTTCGGACCGCCCGACTGGCGCTGGGCCTTGCTCTGTCGCTTGGGCTGCTGGCGTCGGGGCGTGCCAGCGGTCGCGGTGGTGGTGGTCGTGGTGGTTGTGCCGGCCTCGGACTGCGCGGTGACGGCGGCCTCGCTCCTCACCACGGTGCCGTCGGTCTGCGCCGCCAGTCCCGCCTTGTTCAGGCCGTTGATGAACTTGCGCTCGAACTCGTTGCGGTCCCGGCCCTTGACGACGATCGCCTTGACGATGGCCTTCTCGCGCCGGTTGCGGGTCTTGCCGTGGTGCGTCACGTGCTTGTACAGACGCTCCAGGTAGGCGGCCTGAGCCTTGGAACCCGGGGTCGGGTTGTTGTGGATGACGTACATCTGCTGGCCCATGGTCCACACGTTGGTGGTCAGCCAGTAGACGAGGACACCGACCGGGAAGTTGATGCCGAAGACGGCGAACATGACCGGGAAGACGTACATCAGCATCTTCTGCTGCTGCATGAACGGCGTCTTCACCGTCGTGTCGACGTTCTTGGTCATCAGCTGGCGCTGCGTGTAGAACTGCGAGAACGACATCAGGACGATCATGACCGCGGTCACGACCCGGACGTCGGTCAGCGAGGCGCCGAGGGCCGCGACCTTGTCCGAGCTGTCCATGAACTTGGCCGCGAGCGGCGCGCCGAAGATGTGGGCCTGACGGGCGCTGGCGAGCAGCTGGTCGTCGATGACGCCGATCGTCTTGCCCGTCGCGATGCCGTTGAGCACGTGGTACAGGGCGAAGAAGAACGGGGACTGCGCCAGGATGGGAAGGCACGAGGAGAGCGGGTTGGTGCCCGTCTCCTTGTACAGCTTCATCATCTCTTCGGACTGGCGCTGCTTGTCGTTCTTGTAGCGCTCCTGGATCTTCTTCATCTCCGGCTGGAGCGTCTGCATCGCGCGCGTCGCCTTGATCTGCTTCACGAAAAGCGGGATCAGGCAGATACGGATCAGGATCACCAGGGACACGATGGACAGGCCCCAGGCCCACCCGGTGTCAGGTCCGAAGATCGCCCCGTACACCTTGTGGAACTGGACGATGACCCAGGAGACGGGCCAGGTGATGAAACTGAAAAGACTGGCAATCGTGTCCACTAATCATGCTCCTTGGGCATGGGACGAGGTCTTCGCGGCCGGGCTCGACGGGATGATCCCGTCGGTGGCCGTTTCGGCGGCGGAGGGCCCGCCCTTGCGTGCACGCCAGGCGTCACGCAACAGTTCGTGCCACCGCGGTCGCTTGCGCGGAGGAACGTGATCCACACCACCCAGCGACCACGGATTGCACCGCAGGATCCGCCAGGCGGTGAGCGCTGTTCCCTTCACCGCACCGTGCCGGTCGATGGCCGTGTAGCCATAGTGGGAACACGACGGGTAGTACTTGCACACCGGCCCGAGCAACGGGCTGATGGTCCACTGGTAGAGCTTGATCAGAGCCAGCAGCGGGTACTTCATCGCGAGCCCCCTCCCAGCAGTCGTCGAAGGGCGGCGTCCAGGTCTCGAGCCAGCTGTGCATGATCGGCGTCACCGGCTCCGGGCAGCGCTCGTACGACTACCAGGCTACCGGGGGGCAGCAAGGCGACTCGGTCACGCATCAGATGGCGAAGTCTGCGCTTCACGGCGTTGCGCACGACCGCGCCACCCACTGCCTTGCTCACGACGAAACCCGCACGCGGCGGGGGAGCGCTCTCCCCTGGCGCGTGCGGGTCCGTGGCACCGCTACGAAGGTGGACGACAAGGAGTGGGCGTCCTGCCCGGCGCCCTCGTCGTACCGCGGTCGCGAAGTCCTCGCGCCGCCTCAGCCGGTTCTCGGTGGGCAGCACGACGGCATGACCTGACCGGGATCAGGCGGACAGACGGGCGCGACCCTTGCTACGGCGGGACGCGAGAATCGCGCGGCCGGCACGGGTGCGCATACGCAGCCGGAAGCCGTGGGTCTTCGCGCGACGACGGTTGTTCGGCTGGAAGGTGCGCTTGCTCACTCGGGGGCTCCAGAAAGAATCGGTAGTGGCGGGGTGCCGTCCTGGCTGTCACCGTGCGCCCACGAGTAGCTCGCAGTAACGCCCGAGTGCACCGCTTACCGATCACCTTGACGCGATCTGTGCCCATCGGAGGCAGGCGGCAGCAGCCATCGACAACTCGACCTGGTTACGGTACGCGGGGCTGCGCCATCCGGTCAAACCAGCACCACGGGAGCGCCGCTTGTCCACAGGCTGGGGACAACAACTTGAACCCTGACCGCCGCCCTGACTACCGTGGCTGGACTCCCATTCGTCGACTTGTCCCCCGTTTACACCCCACCCCGTCCCGAACCACACGTTCGTGGGAACCCGTGAGAGAGCGTGCCCTGTGGCTGACGTACCCGCCGATCTTGCCGCAGTGTGGCCGCGAGTACTGGAACAGCTCCTCGGGGAGGGCCGCGGGCAGGGCGTCGAGACGAAGGACGAACACTGGATCCGGCGCTGCCAGCCACTCGCGCTGGTCGCGGACACCGCCCTGCTCGCCGTTCCGAACGAGTTCGCGAAGGGCGTCCTGGAAGGCCGGCTCGCCCCGATCGTCAGCGACACGCTGAGCCGGGAGTGCGGCCGCCCCATCCGTATCGCGATCACCGTCGACAGCTCCGTCGGCGAACCCCAGAACCCCACGCCCCCGGCGCCCGTCCCGCGCTACGAGGAGCAGGAGCTGCCCACCGGCCAGGGCGGCTACGAGGGCTACGGCCGCCACCGCGGCGAGCCGCGCCCCGACAGCCACCGCCCTTCCGGCCGCGCCGACCAGCGCCCGGCCGGCTCCGGCGAGCAGATGCCGCCCCCGCGCACCGGTCGGCAGCAGGCCGACGGCGCCGATCAACTGCCGACCGCCCGCCCGGCCTACCCCTCGGACTACCAGGACTACCAGCGCCCAGAGCCCGGCGCCTGGCCGCGCCCCGGCCAGGACGACTACGGCTGGCAGCAGCAGCGACTCGGATTCCCCGAGCGGGACCCCTACGCATCGCCGGGGGGCCAGGACGCGTACGGCCCGCGCGACGGCTACGGCCAGCAGGACTCCTACCCCGGGTCGCAGGACTACCGTCCACGGCCGATGGACCGCGCACCGTACGACCAGCCGCGCTCCGACTACGACTCCTCCCGCGCCGACTACGAGCAGCGCGACTACGACCAGCGGGACGCGGGCCGCCGCAACCTCCCCGAGCCTCCCGCGGGCTCCGGGCCGATGCGCCACGGCGCCCCCACCGGCCAGAACCCGTCCGGCACCTCGGGTATGGGCCCCTCAGGGCAGCCCGCACCGGCGAGCGGCCCGGGCGAGCCGACCGCGCGGCTGAACCCGAAGTACCTCTTCGACACCTTCGTCATCGGCGCGTCGAACCGCTTCGCGCACGCGGCGGCGGTCGCCGTCGCCGAGGCGCCGGCCAAGGCGTACAACCCGCTCTTCATCTACGGCGAGTCGGGACTCGGCAAGACGCACCTGCTGCACGCGATCGGTCACTACGCGCGGAGCCTGTACCCGGGCACACGCGTGCGGTACGTGAGCTCGGAGGAGTTCACCAACGAGTTCATCAACTCCATCCGCGACGGCAAGGGCGACAGTTTCCGCAAGCGCTACCGCGAGATGGACATCCTGCTCGTCGACGACATCCAGTTCCTGGCGGACAAGGAGTCGACGCAGGAGGAGTTCTTCCACACCTTCAACACGCTCCACAACGCCAACAAGCAGATCGTCCTCAGCAGTGACCGGCCGCCCAAGCAGCTGGTGACGCTGGAGGACCGGCTGCGCAACCGTTTCGAGTGGGGGCTGATCACGGACGTTCAGCCGCCCGAGCTGGAGACCCGCATCGCCATCCTGCGCAAGAAGGCGGTGCAGGAGCAGCTGAACGCGCCTCCGGAGGTGCTGGAGTTCATCGCCTCCCGGATCTCGCGGAACATCCGTGAGCTGGAGGGCGCGCTGATCCGGGTGACGGCGTTCGCCTCGCTCAACCGGCAGCCGGTGGACCTGGGCCTGACGGAGATCGTCCTCAAGGACCTCATCCCCGGCGGCGAGGACACGGCTCCGGAGATCACGGCGAGCGCCATCATGGCCGAGACCGCTCAGTACTTCGGACTGACCGTGGAGGATCTGTGCGGCACCTCACGCGGACGCGCGCTGGTGACCGCCCGGCAGATCGCCATGTACCTGTGCCGTGAGCTGACCGACCTGTCACTGCCGAAGATCGGCGCGCAGTTCGGCGGACGCGACCACACGACCGTCATGCACGCCGACCGCAAGATCCGCGCGCTGATGGCGGAGCGGCGCTCCATCTACAACCAGGTCACCGAACTCACCAACCGCATCAAGAACGGCTGACGGCCGCCGAGAGCAGCGCCGAGGGCGCCCCCAGGGGAACGACCCCCGGGGGCGCCCTCTCGTTATGCGTCGGCCCACCGGGCACCATTCCCCAGGCTCAGGACTGTCGGCCAGGGCCACCGCTGCCGCCCGGGGTCAGCCGGCCAGGACAGGCTCCCAGCGCTCGTCCAAGCCCCAGCACTGTCTCCCGAACCCCGCCGGGACCGTCGCTCGGGGGCGACGCCCGCCCGCGGCCGCCCGCGGCCGCCCCAGCCACCCGCGGCGCGGTGTTCGATTAAATGCCTGGTTACGGCCTCTCTCCACAGATTGGGTGAGTTTTTTCCGTCCACATCCTGGGGACTGCGAAGTTGTCCCGAACGGCATCCACAGGCACGCCACCCCACACCCATCGTCGCAGCTCAGCGGCCTGTGGACGCGTGGATGAGCGCTCTCCACAGACTGTGGACGAAGCGGAGATCCACAGGCTGTGCACGAAGTTGTCCACGGGCAACCCACAGGCTGCGGTCCGTTGTCCCCAATGATCCGTCCGTTCTCCACATCCCTGTCCACTGTTCGGCAACGCGGAGCCCCCGCTCACCGCGTCGAGTGAAAGCCGTCACACCAGGCTGCCGGACCGGGGTGTGGGCAACGTGCCCGGATCTGTGGACGCGGCTGGGGAGAAGTCACCGCGGGCTGTGGGCGAGGTGTGCAGAACTTTCCGTTCTCCACAGATGCCGTGAGTTGTCCACTGCCGTCACCCACAGGACCCGTGGACAAAATTTCCGCGCTGAGCTGGGCAAACGGGGTTATCCACGGTATCCACAGGCCCTACTACTACTCCCGACCAGTAAGAGTGCGGAACTCGTTTCGAAGCGGGTCCTGTGCACAACTCGCCCGCCGGAGCCCGACCGTCCCTCGGAGCGACTTGACCCCGACGGGCACCTACTGTCAGCGGTGTGCGTCAGACTGGTCCCCGGTGTCCTTCCCCTCGCAGTGGGCGGTGACACCGGGTCGGAGGACTCAGTGGCAACAGCAGGAGGCGGCTTACCGTGAAGATCCGGGTGGAACGCGACGTACTCGCGGAGGCAGTGGCCTGGGCGGCACGCAGCCTCCCGGCCCGTCCGCCGGCGCCTGTTCTCGCCGGCCTCCTGCTGAAGGCCGATGACGGCCAGCTGAGCCTGTCCAGCTTCGACTACGAGGTCTCGGCGCGGGTGTCGGTGGAGGCGGAGGTCGAGGAGGAGGGCACGGTCCTGGTCTCCGGTCGGCTGCTCGCCGACATCTCCCGTGCCCTGCCCAACCGTCCGGTGGAGATCTCCACAGACGGTGTACGGGCGACGGTCGTCTGCGGATCCTCCCGCTTCACGCTCCACACACTGCCTGTGGAGGAGTACCCGGCGCTGCCGCAGATGCCGAACGCGACGGGCACGGTCCCCGGCGAGGTCTTCGCGTCCGCCGTCGCGCAGGTGGCCATCGCCGCCGGCCGGGACGACACGCTGCCTGTCCTGACCGGTGTGCGTATCGAGATCGAGGGCGACACGGTCACCCTGGCCTCCACCGACCGCTACCGCTTCGCGGTCCGCGAGTTCCTGTGGAAGCCGGAGAACCCGGACGCCTCCGCGGTCGCCCTGGTGCCCGCCAAGACCCTGCTGGACACCGCGAAGGCGCTGACCAGCGGTGACAGCGTGACTCTGGCGCTGTCCGGCTCGGGTGCCGGTGAGGGTCTGATCGGTTTCGAGGGCGCCGGCCGGCGGACGACCACCCGGCTCCTCGAAGGCGACCTGCCCAAGTACCGCACGCTGTTCCCCACCGAGTTCAACAGCGTCGCCGTCATCGAGACCGCGCCGTTCGTGGAGGCCGTCAAGCGTGTGGCCCTGGTCGCGGAGCGCAACACCCCGGTGCGGCTGAGCTTCGAGCAGGGGGTGCTGATCCTGGAGGCCGGTTCCAGCGACGACGCACAGGCTGTGGAACGGGTCGACGCCCACCTCGAGGGCGACGACATCTCCATCGCCTTCAATCCCACGTTCCTGTTGGACGGTCTGAGCGCGATCGACTCTCCGGTGGCCCAGTTGTCGTTCACCACCTCGACCAAGCCGGCGCTGCTCAGCGGCAAGCCGGCGGTGGACGCGGAGGCGGACGAGGCCTACAAGTACCTGATCATGCCGGTGCGGCTGAGCGGCTGAGCGGCTGAGCCGCGCGACGTGGCGGCGCCGGTTCACAGCCTGTGGACCGGCGTGCGACAGCCTGTGGCCCAGTGCGGGACGAAGTCGCAGGTGGGGGCATACGTATGAGCGCGTATGCCCACGGATGTGCGCGAGAGTCCGGGTTTAGGCTCGGACGCGGGTACGAATGTGCCCCCACGCCACGTCGGACACCTAAGGACACAACTGATGGAGCTCGGTCTCGTCGGCCTCGGCAAGATGGGCGGCAACATGCGCGAGCGGATTCGCCGCGCGGGCCACACCGTCATCGGATACGACCGCAACCCGGACCTCGCGGACGTCCACAGCCTGCAAGAGCTTGTGGAGAAGCTGCAGGGCCCGCGCGTGGTCTGGGTGATGGTGCCGGCCGGTGCCCCGACCCAGTCGACCATCGACGAACTCGCCGAGCTGCTGCAGCCCGGCGACGTGGTCGTGGACGGCGGGAACTCGCGCTGGACGGACGACGAGAAGCACGCGAAGGAGCTGGCCGCCAAGGGCATAGGCTTCGTCGACTGCGGCGTCTCCGGCGGTGTCTGGGGCCTGGAGAACGGCTATGCGCTGATGTACGGCGGCGACCCGGAGAACGTCGCCAAGGTGCAGCCGGTCTTCGATGCGCTCAAGCCGGAGGGCGACTTCGGCTCGGTGCACGCGGGCAAGGTCGGCGCCGGGCACTTCGCGAAGATGGTCCACAACGGCATCGAGTACGCGATGATGCAGGCCTACGCCGAGGGCTGGGAGCTGCTGGAGAAGGTCGA